>NZ_JBHXQZ010000124.1:0-20323 GCF_042717095.1 Streptomyces sp. NPDC058632
ACCGCGCACGGCTCGCAGCCCCAGGGGGCCCGACCGGCACGATCCGCCGGCCGGGCCCCTCATGGCCCGCCCGGCGGATCGTGCCGGAGGCGCGGGGGCCGGCACGCACTTTCCCCGGCTCTTCGAGCAGGGGCCCCATCGCGTCGACCCCCTCCTCGGCCCTGCAGCCGCACGCACCGGACCCCGCTCACCCCGACCGGACAGATGCGGCCGGTTGCCTCCGGCCTGATCCGCCGGACAGTCCCCGGCACGCGGTGAACCTGCGAGACTCCCTCCATGGACGTAAAGCTTTCCGAACTGCCGTTCCCCCTGCGCACCTACGGCCCCGACGGGCACTGGTCCTACGAGGACGGCGTCCTCACCGGCTGGGCCGGACCGCGCCAGGACCGCTTCGTACCGCCCACCGGGGAGGCCCTGGACCCCGCCGCCGACGCACCCCGGCTGCTGGGCGCCCCCGAGGGCGACTTCCAGCTGATCGCCCGGGTCACGGTCGGCTTCGCCGCCGCCTTCGACGCCGGAGTGCTCTACGTCCACACCGGTGAGCGGAACTGGGCCAAGCTGTGCCTGGAGTACTCCCCGGACGTGCCCACCATCTGCACGGTCGTCACCCGCGGCCACTCCGACGACGCCAACTCCTTCACCGTGGAGGGCAGTTCCGCCTGGATGCGGGTCAGCCGCACCGGCCGCGCCTTCGCCTTCCACGCCTCCCGCGACGGCGAGCACTGGACCTTCGTCCGTCTCTTCACCCTCGACGCGGAGGAGGAGACGGGAGCAGCCCTCGTCGGCTTCATGACCCAGTCCCCGATGGGCGAGGGCTGCGTGGTCACCTACGACCACATCGAGTTCCGGCCGAACTGGCCGCAGGACCTGCGCGACGGCAGCTGAGGGCCGGGCACCCGCTGCGGGCGGAGAACCGTCACCCGCCTCCGTACGTCGTGAGCCGTATGACCACACCCCACCGGACCGCGGACTCCCCGGTGATCAGGACCGCCCTGGCGGCCGAGGCCGGGGACGTCGCCGCGCTGCACCTGCGGGCCCGCTCCACGTACTACCCGGACGGCATCCCCGACGACGGCACCGACTGGCCTGCCGTCCGGCGGGAGGCGATCGCGCGCCCCGACGGGCGGGTGCTGTGCGCGCTACGGGACGGACGCCCGGCCGGCCTCGCCTCCTTCCGTACCCCGCCAGACGCTCCCGCCGGCACGGTCAAGCCGTTCCGGTTCCACGTGGACCCCGACCACCGGCGCACCGGGATCGGCACGGCCCTGCACGCCGTCTGCGCCCAGGAACGGCGGGCGAACGGCCCGCACACCGCCGTACTCGACGTGCACATCGACAACCGGCGCGCCCAGAACTTCTACGCCCGCCTGGGCCGGACCCCCGACCCGGCACATCCGCCCGCCCCCGACGACCACCACCTGTACCTGCGCTTCGCCGTGCCCGGGGACCACCCCGGGGAATGAACCGCACCGGTTGAAGGTTCACGCACCCTGCGGAGGGAGTCTCCGTGCCCTGCGACCGGGAGAGTGCCTCAACGATGCGTGTCGAGATCTGGTCGGACATCGCCTGTCCCTGGTGTTACGTGGGCAAGGCCCGCTTCGAGAAGGCCCTCAGCGCCTTTCCGCACCGCGACGACGTCGAGGTGGTGCACCGCTCCTTCGAACTGGACCCGGGCCGGGCCAAGGGCGACATCCAGCCCGTGCTCTCGATGCTCACCGAGAAGTACGGCATGAGCCGGGCGCAGGCCGAGGCCGGCGAGGACAACCTGGGCGCCCAGGCCGCCGCCGAGGGGCTGCCGTACCGCACGCGGGGCCGTGACCACGGCGGCACCTTCGACATGCACCGCCTGCTCCACTTCGCCCGCGAGAAGGGCCGTCAGGCGGAGCTTCTCGACCTGCTCTACACGGCGAACTTCGCCGAGGAGCGGTCCGTGTTCGGCGACGACGACCGTCTCCTCGAACTCGCCACCGCCGCCGGCCTCGACACCGGCGCCGCCCGCGCGGTCCTCGCCGACCCGGAGGCGTACGCCGCCGAGGTGCGCGAGGACCAGCGGGAGGCCGCGGAACTCGGCGCGCGGGGCGTGCCCTTCTTCGTCCTCGACCGCGCGTACGGAGTCTCCGGCGCCCAGCCCGTCGAGGTGTTCACCCAGGCGCTGACCCGGGCCTGGGGCGAGCGGACGCCGCTGCAGACCGTCGAGGGCGACGCGGAGGCATGCGGTCCCGACGGCTGCCCGGTGCCGCAGACCTGAACCGGCCGTGCCCACGACCTGAACCGGCCGTGCCCACACCGCCGATCCGCGCCCACCGCGCCGCTGCCTTCGTTCGTCCTCGCAGGTCAGGGCGTACTCATAAGGGTTCCTTCGTGGTTTCGGGCAGAACAAGTCAATGGACGGGGAGATCATGGGACCGCAGAGTGATCCCATGAAGACCTTCGAGCATCTCGTCCGTGCCGAGTTCACCCCGAAGAACACCTTCCTGAACACCGCCGCCAACGCTCTCCTGCCCGCCCGTACCGTGACCGCCCTCGAGGACGCCGTGCGGCTGAGGGCCGAGGGGGGGCCGCTGGATCCGCTGCACGACGACGTCGAGGCCAGCCGGGCCGCGTACGCCCGGCTGGCCGGCGTTCCCGTCGAGAGGGTGGCGGTCGGGGCCACCGTCACCCTGTACACCGGACTGATCGCGGCCTCACTGCCGCCGGGCGCCGAAGTGATCACCGTCGAGAACGACTTCGCGTCGGTGCTCAACCCGTTCCACGTCCGCGGTGACCTCAAGGTGCGGACCGTGCCGCTGGAGCGGCTCGCCGAGTCCGTCGGCCCGGACACCTCTCTCGTCGCCGTCAGCGCCGTGCAGTCCGCCGACGGCCGGATCGCCGATCTGCCCGCGCTGCGCGAGGCGGCCCGGGAGCACGGAGCACGCACCTACGTCGACTTCTCCCAGGCGATCGGCTGGCTGCCGGTCGACGCCGGTGCCTGCGACTACTCCGCCGCCATCGTCTACAAGTGGCTGCTCGGCCCGCACGGCGGGGCCTTCCTGACCGTCCCCGAGGACTTCGGCGACCTGGTCCCCGTGCAGGCAGGATGGGTCGCGGCGGAGAAGCCCTGGGACAGCTGCTACGGGCCCGTCGCCGAACTCGCCCACTCCGCCCGCCGGTTCGACGTGAGCCCTGCCCTCTTCACCTACGCGGGACTGCGGACCTCCCTCGAACTCGTCGAGGAGATCGGCGTGGACGCCGTCCACGCCCACGATGTCGCCCTCGCCGACCGCTTCCGCGCGGGGCTCGTCGCGCTGGGCCACGAGCCCGTGCCCTCGCCCGGTTCGGCCATCGTGTCCGTGCCGGGACTGGGCCGTCTCCAGCCGGAGTTGAGCAGGGCAGGCCTGGCCCTGTCCGACCGGGCAGGTCATCTGCGGGCGTCCTTCCACCTCTACAACACCCCGGCCGACGTGGACCGGCTGCTGGAGGCGCTGCCCGGTTGAGCCGTCCGCGTCCACCGGGTCCCGCCCGGCCACGGACACGGCAGCGGGCCGGTGCCTCCCGTCCCACACGAGGAGGCCCGGCCCGCGGTCATGGCCACGCCGGCGCGTTCACGCCGACGCACTCAGGCCGACGTGGTCACCCCACCGGAGTGAAGTCCCGGGCCCCGATGTAGTCGGGCCGACGGACCGGCGCCGCGAACGGCTCCACGGCCGTGTTGTCGACGCTGTTGAACACGATGAACACGTTGCTGCGCGGGAACGGCGTGATGTTGTCCCCGGAACCGTGCATGCAGTTGCAGTCGAACCAGGTCGCCGAGCCGGCCCTGCCGGTGAACAGCTTGATGCCGTGCTCGGACGCCAGCGAGGTCAGCCCCTCGTCGGAGGGCGTGCCCGCGTCCTGCATCTGCAGCGACTTCTTGTAGTTGTCCTTCGGCGTGGCCCCCGCACACCCGAGGAACGTCTTGTGCGACCCCGGCATGATCATGAGCCCGCCGTTGGTGTCGAGGTTCTCGGTGAGCGCGATCGACACGGACACCGTCCGCATCCGCGGCAGACCGTCCTCGGCGTGCCAGGTCTCGAAGTCCGAGTGCCAGTAGAAGCCACTGGCCCCGAAGCCCGGCTTGACGTTGATCCGCGACTGGTGGACGTAGACGTCGGAGCCGAGGATCTGCCGGGCCCGGCCGACGACGCGTTCGTCGCGCACGAGCCGCGCGAACACCTCGCTGATCCGGTGGACCTCGAAGACCGACCGGATCTCCTTGGACTGCGGCTCGACGATCGACCGGTCGTCGGCCCGGATCGCCGGGTCGGAGACCAGCCGGTTCAGTTCGTCCCGGTAGACGGCGACCTCGTCGTCGGTGATCAGCTGATCGATGGCGAGGAAGCCGTCACGCTCGAACGACCCCAGGTCGGCCGGAGCGATCGGGCCGGGGGCGTCGGGGGCGCCCCAGACGACCGGGTCCTGCCGGGGGGTGAGCACCTCGGCGTTGCCTCGGGTGGGATAGAGGTCGGGGACGTGCGTCTGGGTGCTGGTGGTCGCGGTGGTCATGGAACCTCACACCTCCTCGGTGAGCAGCGGGTATACACCGTTCTCGTCGTGGTCCTCCCGTCCGGTCACGGGCGGGTTGAAGACGCAGAGGCAGCGGAAGTCCTTCTTCACCCGCAGCGTGTGCTTCTCGTGCCCGTCGAGGAGGTACATCGTTCCGGGCGTGATCGTGTGGGTCAGCCCGGAGTCGTGGTCGGTGAGTTCCGCCTCACCTTCCACACAGACGACGGCCTCGATGTGGTTCGCATACCACATCGATGTCTCCGTACCGGTGTACAGGATGGTTTCGTGCAGGGAGAAGCCGACGTTCTCCTTGGCGAGGACGATGCGCTTGCTCTCCCAGGTACCGGACGCGGACTTCACGTGCCGGTCGGTACCTTCGATCTCCTTGAAGGAACGGACAATCACGGTGCTGCGATGCCTCCTCGGTGGTGGTGCCGGTACTGCCTGCGGGCCGTCCGGGTCCCGGCCCGAGGCCCGGGACCCGGACGGTTCAGCAGACGATTCAGGTGGTCACCCTGTTCGGGTGGCCCGGACCGGCCGGATCATTCCGGCGGTCCGGACGGTCAGGCGGTCTCGCGGACGGCGCGGGCCAGCGTGGTCAGCCCCTCGTCCAGCTCCTCCGGGGTGATGGTCAGGGCCGGGAGCAGCTTGACGACCTCGCCCTCCGGACCGGACGTCTCGATCAGCAGCCCGAGCTCGAAGGCGCGCGCGGCGATGCGTCCGGCCCGCTCCTTGTCGTGGAACTCCATGCCCCACACGAGCCCGCGGCCGCGGTACTCCTTCACGGCGGCGGGGTTCTCCTCGGCGATGGCGGCCATCGTCTGCTCGACCTGCTCGCCGCGCGCACGGGTCTGCTTCTCCATCGCCGACCCGTCGGCCCAGTACGTCTCCAGGGCGGCGGTCGCCGTGACGAAGGCCGGGTTGTTGCCGCGGAAGGTGCCGTTGTGCTCGCCCGGCTCCCAGACGTCCAGCTCGGGCTTGAACAGGCACAGCGACATCGGCAGTCCGTAACCGCTGATCGACTTGGACACCGTGACGATGTCGGGCGTGATGCCGGCCTCCTCGAAGGAGAAGAAGGCGCCGGTACGGCCGCAGCCCATCTGGATGTCGTCGACGATCAGCAGCATGTCCTGGCGTTCGCACAGCTCGGCCAGGGCGCGCAGCCACTCGGGCCGGGCGACGTTGATGCCGCCCTCGCCCTGGACCGTCTCGACGATCACCGCGGCGGGCTTGTTGAGGCCGGAGCCCTGGTCCTCCAGGAGCCGCTCGAACCACAGGAAGTCGGGGACCTGGCCGTCGAAGTAGTTGTCGAACGGCATCGGCGTGCCGTGCACCAGCGGGATGCCCGCCCCGGCGCGCTTGAAGGCGTTGCCGGTCACGGCGAGCGAGCCCAGCGACATGCCGTGGAAGGCGTTGGTGAACGAGACGATCGACTCGCGGCCCTTCACCTTCCGGGCCAGCTTCAGCGCCGACTCCACGGCGTTGGTGCCGGTCGGGCCCGGGAACATGACCTTGTACGGCAGGTCGCGCGGACGCAGGATCCAGTTCTGGAAGGACTCCAGGAACGCGCGCTTGGCCGTCGTCGACATGTCGAGGCCGTGCGTGACGCCGTCCCGCTCCAGGTAGTCGATCAGCGCCCGTTTCAGCACGGGGTTGTTGTGGCCGTAGTTGAGTGAGCCGGCTCCGGCGAAGAAGTCGAGGTACTCGTGGCCGTCCTCGTCGTACATGCGGCTGCCGTGCGCGCGGTCGAACACGGTGGGCCAGCCGCGGCAGTAGCTGCGTACCTCGGACTCGAGGGTCTCGAAGACGCTCAGATCGGGCTGGGTGATGGTCACGACGGATCGCTCCTCGGTGGCGTGGGAGGTCAGAGGGAGTCGGGGGGCGGCGGAGTGGCGCACGGGCCCGTGCGCGCGGGGCCGGTGGTCAGGGGGAGAGGGGACCGATGCGGTACAGGACCTCGGGGTCGTGCGGTCCGTCGGGGAACTGCTCGGCTTCGAACAGCACCTCGCGCTCCAGCCGGGCCCCGTGGCGCTCGGCGAACGCGGTGAACAGGCGCTCGGACGCGGTGTTCCCCGGTGTGATGGTGGTCTCCACGATGGTCACTCCGTGTTCCGCGGTGGTCCGTGCGACCAGACCGTCGAGCAGAGCGGCGGCCAGGCCACGGCCGCGGTGCGTCTCGTCCACCGCGACCTGCCAGACGAGCAGGGTGTGCGGGCTGTCCGGCCGTACGTAGCCGGTGACGAAGCCGATCGGCTCCCCGCCGGCGTCACGTGCGACGGCGGATGTGGCGGCGAAGTCCCGGCACCACAGGAGATAGCTGTACGACGAGTTCAGGTCGAGGGTTTTCGAGTCCCTTGCTATCCGCCACAGCGCGGCTCCGTCCGCCAGGGCGGGGCGGTCGATTTGCGGGTCTGCTTGTGCGGCAGTCATGTGAATTGAACTTACCCAGGTAAATTCGAAATTGCATCGGCTGCCGGGGTTACCTGAGCGACTCGTCTATGTTATCGCGCGGGCGTGAAGCCGCAAGCGGAAGCCTGGCGAGATGTCCTGCTTTGGGCGGGATTCAAGCCGCGAAACGGACACCTTGTGGAGCCGGTCACAAGTGTGTAACTCCCGTGGGGACGGCTCGGACGCACCGCTCCCCGCCCGCCTGAATCGATGTGTTTAGGTTTCAAAAAAGCGGGCAGGAGAAGATGGGAAGCTGCTCCGGAAAGTAATATTCAAATAAGCGGGAGAATGATGGAGAAGAATACTCCCAAGGGCTTCTGATAACCCCATGGAATTCACGCTCCGGTCACTCGTCCGCCGACCGCCCGGGCTCCGGTCGACGCCAGCCGTTGTCGGCGGCCCGCAGGGCCCCCGGCACATCCACCGGCAGGCCCTGCGCCGCCAGTGCCGTGCCCAGGGCCGTCAGGCTCCCCCGGACCGCGCCCCGGGTCGCGTCGGGGCCGTAGTGGTTGACGCGGATCATCTCCTTGGCCAGTGCCCCGCCACCCGCGGCCAGTGGCAGCGCGGGGTCCACGGCCAGGGCGCGGGCCACCAGCTCGGCGGCCACCGTGTCCGACGGGACCCGCAGGGTCGTGGCGACCGGGGCCGCCTGGGCCGCGTCGTGAACGTACGGCTCCAGGCCGCCGCCCAGCGCGAGCGCACCCGCCCGGGTCGCCGCCGCGGCCGCCGCGTGCCGTGCCGTCACCGCGTCCAGGCCCACGGTCTCGATGCGCTCCACACACGCCTCCAACGCCAGCATCTCCAACTGCGCCGGCGCGTGCGGCAACACCGTGCGGCCCCCGTCGATCCAGCGCTGCTTCCAGTCCAGCAGGGACAGGTACGAGTGGCGCGGCGCCCGCGGGTTCGCCGCCATCCGGGCCCACGCCCGCTCGCTCACCGAGACCGCCGACACGCCGGCCGGGCCGCCCATCGCCTTCTGCGCCCCGATCACGCACAGGTCCACACCCCACGCGTCCGGCAGCACCGGCTCCGCCCCGATCGACGCCACCGCGTCCAGGTAGAACAGCGCCCCGTGCGCCCGCACCGCCTCGCCGATCTCCGCGACCGGGTTGGTGTTGCCGGTCGCCGCCTCCGCGTGCACCAGGGAAACGAAATCGATCTCCGGGTGCGCGGCGAAGGCCTCACGGATCCGCCCGGCCGTCACCGCCGTGTGGAACGGCACCGCCAGATCGATCACCGTCGCGCCGCAGTCGCGCAGCCAGTCGCCGAAGGTCTGCCCGTACGGACCCGTGACGACGTTCAGCGCGGTCGTGCCGAACCCGGCGGCCGCGCGGATCGCGCCCTCCAGCGGCAGCAGCGCCTCGCCCTGCATGATCACGACGTCCTGCGTGGTGCCCAGCAGGCGCGCCACGCCGTCCTCGATCGAGGCGAAGTGCGCGGCGCTCAGCGGGGCCAGACCGAGGAAGGGATGGGTGCTCACGACGTTGCTCTCCAGATCACGGCTCTACGGGTGCGACGGGTCCGAGCGTATCCGGCACCCCGGGGAGCCCGGTCCGACGTCCGGAAAGCACGGTCCGGCGCCCGGTTCTCAGGTCGGACGATGCCATAGCCATCGGTTTGGTTTGAGGGACTCAAACATCTCCTTATAATCAGAACCTCATCCGTTCCCTACCAGGAGGCCTCAGTGAAGACGCTCCTCGGCCGCAGGACCCGCGTTCTGGCCGCCACCACCGCGACGGCCGGGCTGGTGCTCCTGACCGCCTGCACCTCCACCGACGACGGGGACGGCGGCGCCTCCAGGACCGCGGCCGGCGGCGTCGAACTCGCCAAGGCGGGACAGCTCACCACCTGCACCCACCTGCCCTACCCGCCCTTCCAGTCGGAGATCGACGGCAAGGTGCAGGGCTTCGACGTGGCGCTGGTCGACCTGGTCGCCGAGGACCTGGAAGTGAAGCAGGAGATCCTCGACACGCCGTTCGAGAACTTCAAGACCGGCGCCTTCCTCAACTCCGGCGAGTGCGACCTGGCCGCGGCCGGTATGACCATCACCGACGAGCGCAAGAAGAACGTCGACTTCTCGGACCCGTACTTCAACGCCACCCAGGCCGTCCTCGTCGACAAGAAGGCCGACGTCACCTCGCTCGCCGACGTGAAGTCGAAGAACGTCGAGCTCGGCGCCCAGGCGCAGACCACCGGCGAGGACTACGTCAAGGGGGAGGGCTTCGACCCGGTCTCCTTCGAGTCCTCCGACGCCGTCCTCAACGGCCTGCGCACCGGCCAGGTCAAGGCCGTCGTCATCGACTTCCCGGTGGTCCAGGGCTGGCTCAAGGACAAGGCCACCGCCGACGCCTACGAGGTCGTCGACAACCTCGACACCGGCGAGCAGTACGGCTTCACGGTGAAGAAGGGCAACACCGCGCTGCAGGAGGCCATCGACAAGGCGCTCTCGGACGCCAAGGAGGACGGCACGTACAAGAAGCTGTACGAGCAGTGGATCGGCCCCTACGACGAGTCCGCCGCCTCGCCGGCCGCCTCCTGATCCGATGGCCGACACGAAGGTGCCTCCGGAGCTGAGGAAGAAGGGCCTGACCCGGAGCCAGAAGCGCCGGCTGTCGCGCGGCGCCCAGTACGTCGTCTTCGTCGCCGCCGTGGTCGCCTTCGCGGCCTCGGCGGACTGGGGCAGGCTGCAGAACCAGTTCGCGCAGGCCGACATCGCCGAGCGGATGTTCCCGGAGATCATCACCCTGGCGCTGAAGAACACCGTGCTCTACACGGTGACCGGCTTCGCCGTCGGGCTGGCCCTCGGCCTGGTCATCGCGCTGATGCGGCTGTCGTCGGTCGGTCCGTACCGCTGGCTGGCGGGCATCTACATCGAGATCTTCCGCGGTCTGCCCGCCCTGCTGATCTTCATCTTCATCGGCGTGGCCGTGCCGCTCGCCTTCCCCGGCACCGAGATCATCGGCGGCACCTACGGCAAGGTCGCCCTCGCGCTCGGCCTGGTGGCCGCCGCCTACATGGCCGAGACGATCCGCGCGGGCATCCAGGCGGTGCCCAAGGGGCAGATGGAGGCGGCCCGTTCACTGGGCTTCTCGCCCGCGCGGGCCATGGTCTCGATCATCATCCCGCAGGCGTTCCGGATCATCCTGCCGCCGCTCACCAACGAACTCGTCCTGCTCTTCAAGGACTCCTCGCTGGTGCTGTTCCTCGGCGTCACCCTGGAGGAGCGCGAACTGTCCAAGTACGGCCGCGACCTGGCCAGCCAGACCGCCAACTCCACCCCGATCCTGGTCGCCGGCCTGTGCTACCTGCTGATCACCATCCCGCTCGGCTTCGTCGTACGCCGTATGGAGGCCAAGGCCCAGGAGGCCGTCAAATGAGCCGACCGGACAAGCAGCCGGACAACCGGCCGGAGAGCCGATCCGGGGATCCGGAGATCCGGGTCGGCGGGCTGCACAAGTCGTTCGGCAGCAACGAGGTGCTGCGCGGCATCGACCTGGAGATCCGCCGGGGCGAGGTCGTCTGCGTGATCGGGCCGTCCGGCTCGGGCAAGTCGACCCTGCTCCGGTGCGTGAACCTGCTCGAAGAGCCCACCAAGGGGCAGGTGTACGTCGGCGGTACGGAACTCACCGACCCGGACGTGGACATCGACGCCGCCCGCCGCCGGATCGGCATGGTCTTCCAGCAGTTCAACCTGTTCCCGCACCTCACCGTCACCGAGAACCTCACCCTGCCGCAGCGCCGGGTGCTGAGGCGGGGCAAGGCGGAGGCAGCCCGGACCGCCGCCGCGAACCTGGAGCGGGTCGGCCTCGCGGAGAAGGCGGGCGCCTACCCGTCCTCCCTCTCCGGCGGCCAGCAGCAGCGCGTCGCCATCGCCCGCGCGCTGGCGATGGGCCCCGAGGTGATGCTGTTCGACGAGCCGACCTCGGCGCTCGACCCCGAGCTGGTCGGCGACGTCCTGGCGGTGATGCGGATGCTCGCCGACGAGGGCATGACGATGATGGTCGTCACCCACGAGATGACCTTCGCCCGCGAGGTCGCCGACCGGGTCGTCTTCATGGACGGCGGGGTGATCGTCGAGGACGGTGCTCCCGAGCAGGTCATCGGCGCCCCACGGCACGAACGCACCCGGCACTTCCTCTCCCGGCTCCTCGACCCCGCCATGGCGGACGTGGAGGAGGAGACCTCCGACCGGACCGGCACGTCCCTGTAACGGCTCACTACAGTGCTGGGCATGAGCGAACGCGCGGTGCTGCACGTGAAGGGGCGGGTCCTCGTCGGACCGGACGAGGACCAGGTCCGCGACGAGCTGTGGGTGGTCGACGGCCGGATCTCCTACGACCGCCCCGCCGGCGCCCGTGACGTGACGGCCGTCGAGGGCTGGGTGCTGCCCGGACTGGTCGACGCCCACTGCCATGTGGGCCTCGACCGGCACGGCGCGGTGCCCGAGGACGTCGCGGAGAAGCAGGCGCTCACCGACCGCGACGCCGGGGCCCTGCTGCTGCGGGACGCGGGATCACCTTCCGACACCCGCTGGACCGACGACCGGGACGACCTTCCGAAGATCGTCCGGGCCGGCCGGCACATCGCCCGCACCCGCCGCTACATCCGGGGCTACGCCTGGGAGGTCGAACCCGAGGACCTCGTCGCGTACGTCGCCCAGGAGGCCCGGCGCGGCGACGGCTGGGTGAAGCTCGTCGGCGACTGGATCGACCGCGATCTCGGCGACCTGTCGGCCTGCTGGCCGCGCGGCGCCGTCGGGGCGGCGATCGCCGAGGCGCACCGGCTGGGTGCCCGGGTCACCGCGCACTGCTTCGCCGAGGACTCCCTGCGGGACCTGGTCGAGGCCGGCATCGACTGCGTCGAGCACGCGACGGGCCTGACCGACGACACGATCCCGCTGTTCGCCGAACGGGGCGTGGCGATCGTCCCGACCCTTGTCAACATCGCCACCTTCCCGGACCTCGCCGACGGCGGCGAGTCCCGGTTCCCGCGCTGGTCGGCCCATATGCGCCGGCTCCACGAGCGCCGCTACGACACCGTGCGCTCCGCCTACGACGCGGGCATTCCCGTCTTCGTCGGTACGGACGCCGGAGGCGCTCTTCCGCACGGCCTCGCCGCGGCCGAGGTCGCCGAACTCGTCACCGCCGGCATCCCGCCCGTCGACGCCCTCGCGGCCGGCACCTGGGCGGCCCGCGCCTGGCTCGGACGCCCCGCGCTGGACGAGGGGGCCCCGGCCGACCTCGTCGTCTACGCCTCCGACCCGCGCGCGGACGTACGGGTGCTGGCGGACCCGCGCCGGGTGGTGCTGAACGGGCGTGTGGTCGCGTAGGACGGCGCGGCCCGGACGACATGGTCCGGCGGCCGAACCCCGCCTGTCGTGCGTGCTGTCCCGCGGGGGGCGCCGCGTCCGGAAATCCTCGCCGCTACGGCCCTGCCGGCCCGGTGTCCCCAGCACCGGGCCCGCCGTCACCGGGCCGGCAGGGCGTGGTGCCGCCGTCCGGCGCTGCCCGGAACGGAGGCAGGCAGGTCCCCTGCCGGTGCGGCCCGGCTCGGGTCAGGCCGTGTCCAGGGCCCGGTCCAGGGCCTTCAGGAACACGTCCGTCGTCGCGCGGTCGCGTACCGCGACGCGCAGCCAGCGTTCGTCGAGGCCCGGGAACGTGTCCCCGCGTCGTACCGCGAAGCCGAGGGCGCGCAGGCGCTCCCGTACGGCCGCCGCGTGCGGGAGCCGGAGGAGGACGAAGGGGCCCTCGGCACCCTCCACGACCCGTACCCCGCGGTCGGCGAACTCCCCGAGCCCGGTGAGGAGACGGGAGCGGTCCGCGGCGATGCGGCGGGCCGCCCCGTCCGCCTCCGCCAGGGCCCTGGGCCCGACGCACGCCTGCGCCGCGGCCAGCGCGGGCGTGGACACCGGCCACAGGGGCTGCGCCCGCGTCAGCCGTTCGACCGTCTCCGGCCCGGCCAGCACGTACCCGATGCGCAGCCCCGCCAGCCCCCACGTCTTGGTGAGGCTGCGCAGCACCACCAGCCCCGGCACGTCCGTCCGGCCGGCCAGCGCCTCCCGCTCACCCGGCACCGCGTCCAGGAACGCCTCGTCCACGACCAGGGTCCGCCCGGGCCGGGCGAGCCGGGCGACGGCGGCGGCCGGGTGCAGGACGGACGTCGGGTTCGTCGGGTTGCCGATCACCACCAGGTCCGCGGCCTCGGGAACCGCGTCGGGGTCCAGCCGGAAACCGTCCTCCTCCCGCAGCAGCACCCGGTCGACCGGGTGCCCCGCGTCCCGCAGCGCCGCCTCCGGCTCCGTGAACTGCGGATGCACCACCACCGGCCGGCGCACCTCCAGCGCCCGCGCCAGCAGCACGAACGCCTCCGCCGCCCCCGCCGTCAGCAGCACCCGCTCCACCGGCAGCCGGTGCCGGGCCGCCACCGCGGCGCGCGCCGCCCGCCCGTCCGGGTAGGCGGCGAGGCCGGCCAGCGACCCGGCGATGTGCTCGCGCAGCCACGCCGGGGGAGTGCCCGAGCGGACGTTCACCGCGAGGTCGACCAGCGCGGCGCCGTCGTCGCGGACCTCGGCGTCCCCGTGGTGCCGCAGGTCGTGCGCACCGGCCCGGGAGACGGCGGAGTCAGTGCGCACGGGTGTGCGTGTGACCCTGGTGATGGCCGTGATGGTGGTGGCCGTCGTCGTCGGGGTGGAAGTGGGGCTGCTGCGCCATCCCCACCTTGTCCTCGAAGCCCGGCAGCGCGATCCGGTACACGCAGCTGTCGCAGTTCATCCGCAGATCGCCCTTCACCGCCTCCGCGTACCGCTCCATCACCAGGTCCAGCAGCTCCGGCTCGGGACCGATGACGTCCGCCGACCGCACCTGTGTCTCCGGGTGCGCCGCCGCCCAGTCCTCCGTCTGCCGCCGTACCCGGTCCGGCAGGATGCCGGTGAACAGGAAGTACGGCAGGACCACGATCCGCCGGGCGCCGAGCCGCACGCACCGGTCCAGCCCGCTCGGCACGTCCGGCGCGGCCAGCGACACGAACGCCGTCTCCACGGCCCCGTACCCGCGCCCCTCCCACAGCAGCCGCGCCGCCTTGAACACCTCGGCGTTGGCGTCCGGGTCCGTCGAACCACGCCCCACCAGCAGCACGGTCACCTCGGCGGGGTCCCAGGAGGGATCCACCGCCTGGGCCAGCCGCCGTTCCAGCACGCTCAGCAGGGCGGGATGCGGGCCCAGCGGACGGCCGTACGTGTAGGAGAGGCCGGGGTGGCGTTCCTTCTCGCGGGCCAGCGCCGCCGGAATGTCGCCCTTGGCGTGTCCGGCGGACACCAGCATCAGCGGGACCGCCGCGAACCGTCGTACGCCCCGCTCCACCAGCTCGGCGACGGCCTCGCCCAGCGGCGGCGGGGACAGCTCGATGAAACCGCCGGCGACGGGCAGCCCGGGGTTTCGGCGCCCCAGCTCCCGTACGAAGTCCCGGAAGGCCTCCGCTCCGGCGTCGTCCCGGGTGCCGTGGCCGGCGATGAGCAGCGCGGGCGGGGTGGTCACAGGTCGTTCTCCTCAGACGAAGTGGGGTGGTACAGCAGGGCATTGAGTGCGGCGGCGGCGACCGCCGAACCGCCCTTCTCGGACACGTTGCTCACGGCGGGCAGACCGCTCTCGCGCAACGCGGCCTTGGACTCGGCCGCTCCGACGAAACCGACGGGCAGCCCGATGACGAGCGCGGGCGAGGCGTCCAGGGTCAGCAGCTCCTCGAGGGCGGTCGGCGCACAGCCGATCACCCACAGGGCACCGGGCCCCACCTCGTCGTACGCCAGCCGCACCGCGTGCGCGGAACGCGTCAGACCGGTTCCGGACCTGGCGTCCCCGAGCCGGCACACGGTCTCGCGGCGGGTGATACCCGCCGCGACCATCTCCACATCCGTGACGACCGGCGCCCCGGCGTGCAGCGCCGCATGGGCCGTCGCCAACTCGGCCTCGTCCATGACGAGATCGGAGGCGTAGTCCAGGTCGGCCGCCGAGTGGATGACCCGCTCGACGACCGCCCGGGTCAGCGGCGGGAAGTGCGAGGTGTCCAGGCGGGAGCGCAGCCGCCGGAAGGACTCCTGCTCGATGGGGTGCACGACACGGTTCACCGGGACTCCTCCTGGCCCGCGGCGGAGCCGCTCGTCGACGCCGCCTGCCAGCGGTAGCCGCGCGGGGTGACCATCCGGCCCGCGACCTCGCGGGTCGCCGTGTTGCCCACGGTCACGACCGTCATCATGTCGACGGTCGCCGGGTCCAGCGCGGCCAGCGTCGTCAGCCGGCTCGACTCGTCCGGCCGCGAGGCGTTCCGCACGACCCCGACCGGGGTCGCCGGCCGCCGGTGCTCCGCGAGGATCGCGAGGGCCTTGGGCAGCTGCCAGTCACGGCCCCGGCTGCGCGGGTTGTAGAACGTCACGACGAGGTCCGCCTCGGCCGCGGCCCGCACCCGCCGTTCGATGACCTCCCACGGCGTGTGCAGATCGGACAGGCTGATCGACACATGGTCGTGGCCCAGCGGCGCACCGAGGATCGCCCCGGCCGCCAGCGCCGCCGTCACGCCGGGCACGCCGACCACGTCGATGTCGTCGGACGCCTCGGCGAGCGCCGGGGAGGCCATGGCGTACACGCCCGCGTCGCCGCTGCCGATCAGCGCCACCGTCCGCCCCCTGCGGGCCTCCTCGACGGCCGTGCGCGCCCGCTCCTCCTCCGCCCCGAGCCCCGACTCCAGGATCCGGGTGCCGGGCCGCAGCAGATCGCGGATCTGGTCGACGTACTGGTCGAGGCCCACCAGCACGGACGCGCCCCGCAGTTCCGCCTTCGCGCGCGGGGTGAGCAGGTCCCGGGCGCCCGGCCCGAGTCCGACCACCGCGAGCCGCCCGCGCCCCGGCCGCCGCACGACGGCACAGGTCGCCCTCGCGGGCCGTCCGTCCCCGCGCTCCGACTTGCGCTTGGGTACGAGGAGTTCGCCCCCGCCCGCCAGCGCGGCGGCTTCCGCCACCGACGGGGTGCCGACGGCGGCGAGCGGCGCGTCGGAGGGGTTCGGCACGTCGACGTGTGCCAACTCCCCGGCTGCGTACGTCACCAGTGGCACCCCGAGCCGCCGGGCCGTCTCCACGATGCCGGGCTCCCCGGCCTTCGCGTCCACGGTGGCCAGGCGGGCGAGCGACGCGGCCGACAGTCCTGCGTCGCGCAGCGCGCCCTCGACCAGCGCGAGCACCTCGTCGGCCGGTGCGCCCCTGGAGGCACCGACCCCGACGACGAGGGTCGGCGGCCGGAGGACGACCTCGCCGGCGCGAGGCCCGACCACACGGTCCGTGACACGGACCGTGTACGCCCCCTCGCCGGCGAACGGCAGCGGCGGCAGCGGCCAGGTCACGTCCGCGCGCAGCGCCACCGCCTCGCCGTCCAGCAGGGCGCGCGACACTGCGGCCACGTCGCCCTCCACCGGCAGACCCAGGGTGTCCAGGCCGGCCAGACCCACGGCATCGGTCGCCGTGGTCACCACCGGCTCGGCGCCCAGCACCTCGGCGACCTCGCGCGCGAGCCCGTTCGCCCCGCCGCTGTGCCCGCCCACCAGCGACACCGCGAACCGGCCCGCCTCGTCGACGCACACCACGCCCGGGTCGCTCGCCTTGTCCTCCAGCAGCGGTGCCACCAGCCGCACCACGGCGCCCGTGGCCAGGAAGCACACGATCCGCTCGCACTGCGCGAACGCGGTCCGTACGGCGTCCCCGACGGGACCCCCGTACACGCGGGTACGGTCCGGCCACGCGGCGGCCAGCCGGTCCCGCGCGGCGGCTCCCGCCGCGGTGGCGGAAATGAGGCCGATCACTGGGCGACTCCTTCTCTGTCGATGCTGTCGAAACCGTCGCCGGTCGCCGCCGGGGGCCGTACGCCCCACAGCAGGAAGACGGGATTGGCCGCCGCCAGCCGGGTCACGTCCCCGGGCAGCGGCGCGAGCCGCGACGACTGCAGCAGCACACCGTCGCAGGTGAACCCGGCCCCGGTCAGCGCCTCACGCACGGCCGGCACCCGGTCCAGCGCGGCCAGGGCGACGACGACCGTGCGCCGTGCCCGCCGTGCGCACGCGGTGACGACGACGGGCAGGTCCCGCCCGCCCCCGCCGACGAACACCGCGTCGGGATCGTCGAGATCGGACAGCACGGTCGGTGCCGTCCCGTGCACCACGCGTACGTCCACCCCGTGCGCGAGGGCGTTGGCGCGGACCCGCCCCGCCCCGTCCGCGGTCTTCTCCACCGCGGTGACGGCGGCGCCCAGCCGGGCGCACTCCACGGCGACGGACCCCGAACCCGCGCCGACGTCCCACACCGATTCGCCGGGGCGCGGCCCGAGCCGGGCCAGCGCCAGCGCCCGCACCTCGAACTTGGTGATCATCGAGTCCCGGTGGGCGAACGCGGTCTCCTCCAGCGCCCAGCCGCCGGACCGGCCGGCGACCCCGCCCGCGACGGTCCGCACCGGACCGAGGGCCCGCGGCTCGTCCAGGCACAGCACGACGCTCACCGCGTTCCCCCAGTCCCGCGCCGCCGCCCGGGCAGGCGTGACCCGCTCGATCCGCTCGCGCTCCGGATCGCCCAGCGAGGAGGCGACGACCAGAACGCGGTCCGGGGAGAGCCGGGCCAGCGCGGCGCCCAGCTCCGCCGGTCCGGCGCCCGGCCCGGTCAGCACGGCGACCTTCGGATGCGCGCGGCACAGATTCACGGCCGTACGCGGGTCCCTGCCGTGCGCGCTGACCACGACCGCGTCGTCCCAGGGCAGCCCGGCCCGCGCGAAGGCGGCGGCCACGGAGGAGACACCCGGTCGCACGTCCAGCAGCGCCGGCCCGAACCGCTCGGCCAGCGCCCGCACGATCCCCAGGAACCCGGGGTCCCCGGACGCCAGCACGACGACCCGCCGCTCCTCGGCGACGTACTTCCCCACGGTCTCCAGCGCCGGCGCCAACGGCCCGAGGACGACCCGCTCGGCCCCCTCGGGCAGCCGCACGGCGTCCAGATGCCGCCGCCCGCCCACGACCAGCTCCGCCCCGGCGAGGACGGCCCCGTCCACCGGCACCCCGGTCCCGGCGCCCACGACGGTGATCACGTGCTCGCGCCCTTGCCGCGCAACGCCCTGCGGGCCTCCGGGTCGGCCTTGCGGTAACCGTGGAAGTGACCGGGGTGGTACAGGTGCGAGCGGGTGCCGCGCGCGTCGAGCGCCGGGCCGACCAGGAACAGGGTGTGCTTCCAGAGCTTGTGCTCCTTGACCGTCTCCTCCAGCGTGCCGATCGTGCACTTCACGACCAGCTCCTCCGGCCAGGTCGCCTGGTACGCGACGACGACCGGCGTACCGGTCGGGTAGCCGCCCTCCAGCAGCTCCCGCACCAGCTGCCCGCTGCGCGCCGCCGACAGGAAGACCGCCATGGTGGTGCCGTGCCGCGCGAACTCACGGACCTCCTCACCGGGCGGCATCGGCGTCTTGCCGCCGCCCAGCCGGGTCAGCACCACGGACTGCGCCACCTCGGGAATGGTCAGCTCCCGCTGCGCGAGGGCCGCGACGGCCGAGAAGGACGACACACCGGGCACGATCTCGGTGGCGATGCCCAGCTCGGCACACCGGTCGAGCTGCTCCTGCGTGCCGCCCCACAGCGCGGGGTCGCCGGAGTGGATCCTGGCCACCTTCAGCCCCTGGGCGAGGGCCCGCTCGTACACGGCCACGACGTCCTCCAGGGACATCGTCGCCGAGTCCAGGATCTCGGCGCCCTCCCGCGCGTGGTCGAGGACCTCCGCCTGGACCAGGCTGGCGGCCCAGATCACGACGTCGGCCTCGGCGATCACGCGCGCGGCGCGCAACGTCAGCAGATCGGCGGCACCGGGGCCGGCACCGACGAAGGTCACCTTGCCGGTGGGGGTGTCGGCCATGGTGGAACAATCCTCTCCTGCGGTTTCTGCGGTTTCTGCTGGTCCTGCGGTTTCTGCGGGCCCTGGGACCGCGCTCACAACTTGCCGCCCCGCCCGCCGTCCCGCCGGGGCGGCGCGATGAGCGTCGACAGATAGGGCAGGGGTGACCCGTCCAGCTCGGCGGCCGGCCGGACGAACTCCTCCGGCAGCCCGAGCGCGGCCCCCCACACGGCGTCACCGAGCCGCCCGCTCTCCCGCAGCGCCTCGGCCACCTCGCCCGCCCGCCGCCCGAACTTGTAGGCGACGACCGTGCCGGGCCCGGCCAGCGCGTCCTTGAGCACGGCGGACCCGGCGGTCACCGGCACCAGCGTGAGCGGTTCGGTCCCCTCGGTGAGCACGGCACCGGAACGCGCCGCCAGGTCCTGCATCGCGGTGATCCCCGGCACGGTCTCGACGACCGTCCCCGGCACCGACTCCGCGACGGTCTGGGCGAGATACGTGAACGTCGAGTACACGTTGGGATCACCGATGGTCGCGAACGCGACGTGACCGCTCTCCCGCAGCAGCCCGGCCACCCGCTCACCGGCCGCGTCCCAGGCGGCCTCACGCCGCGCCCGGTCGGTGCGCTCGTTCAGCGCGAACACCACCCGGACGACCTTCTCCCGGGGCACGTAGTGCAGCACGGTGGCCTCGGCCCGCCCCCGCTCCCCGCCGTCCGTTCCATCGGGTGCCGCCATCACGGGCACGACGACGACCTCGGCCGCGCGCAGGGCGTTCACCCCCTTCACGGTCACCAGTTCCGGATCGCCGGGGCCGACCCCGACCCCGACCAGCCTGTTCCTGTCACTCATGACGTCCGGCACCTCTCGACGAACCGACGGGCCACACCGGGCTCGGACGCCCAGTGCGTGTGCAGATAGCTCGCGTGCACACCGCGCTGTACGAAGCCCTCGACGCGCGGTGCCGGTGTCCGTACACCCCACGCGGGGCCGCTCCCCGCACCGGGTTCGACGACGGTGCGGTGGAACTCGTGCCCCCGCATCCGCGCCCCGGCCCCGGCCAGCACGCTGTCGGACACCGCCACGGCGTCCCGGTAGCCCAGGGTGAGCCGCTCGGTCATCCGCGCGGAGGCGTCCAGCACCCCGCACATGGGCAGCCCGTCCAACTCCCGGCACAGGTACAGCAGTCCCGCACACTCGGCGGCGACCGGCGCACCACTGCCCGCGAGGGCGCCCACGGCCTTCCTGAGCCGTTCGTTGGCGGACAGCCCGGAGGCGTACACCTCGGGAAACCCTCCACCGATCACCAACCCGCGGGTCCCGTCGGGCAGTTCCTCGTCCCGCAACGGATCGAAGACGACGACGTCGGCCCCGGCGGCGGCGAGCAACTCGGCCTGCTCGGCATAGGAGAACGTAAACGCGGCCCCACCGGCCACGGCGACCACCGGCAGCC
>NZ_JBHXQZ010000125.1:0-19723 GCF_042717095.1 Streptomyces sp. NPDC058632
CCCCTGCGCAGGGGTCCCGCCCACCGTCGTCCTCAGTCACCGAATGCCGAATGCCGGGTGCCGGGTGCCGGGTGCCGGGTGCCGGGCGATGGTGGCCCGGCCCCGGGGTCCGGCTACGGCTCGAACTTGTAGCCGAGCCCGCGGACCGTCACCAGGTAGCGCGGCGCGCCCGGGTCCGGCTCGATCTTGGCGCGCAGCCGCTTGACGTGGACGTCGAGGGTCTTGGTGTCACCCACGTAGTCGGCGCCCCAGACCCGGTCGATGAGCTGCATCCGGGTCAGCACGCGCCCCGCGTTGCGCAGCAGCATCTCCAGCAGGTCGAACTCCTTCAGGGGCAGGTCGACCTTGGTGCCGCTCACGGTGACCACGTGCCGGTCGACGTCCATGCGGACGGGACCGGCCTCCAGGGCGGCGGGGGCGACCTCCTCGGGCTCGCCCCTGCGACGCAGCACGGCGCGGATACGGGCGACCAGCTCGCGCGAGGAGAACGGCTTGGTGACGTAGTCGTCGGCCCCTATTTCCAGGCCCACCACCTTGTCGATCTCGCTGTCCTTGGCGGTCACCATGATGACGGGGACGTTGGAACGGCCGCGCAGCTGACGGCACACCTCGGTGCCCGGCAGGCCGGGCAGCATCAGGTCGAGGAGGACGAGGTCGGCGCCGTTGCGCTCGAACTCGTCGAGGCCGTCGGGCCCGGTGGCCGCCACGGCGACCTCGAAGCCCTCCTTGCGGAGCATGTACGACAGGGCGTCGGAGAAGGACTCCTCGTCCTCGACGACGAGCACTCGGGTCACGGAAGGACCTCCGGGGAGGGAAGCGTTTCGTACGCGGATGAATCGGGGGAGTGGGGGGAGGTGGACCGTCCGGCCTCGGCGTTGAGGTCTTCGGGTTCGTCCTGGTGGGACGGCTGGGGTGCGCGGTCGCGGGCGGGGGCCGCGGCGGCCTCGGGGAGCCGCAGGGTGAAGGTGGAGCCCTGGCCTTCGGCGCTCCACACGGTGACTTCCCCGCCGTGCGAGGCAGCCACGTGTTTCACGATCGCGAGGCCGAGACCCGTACCGCCCGTGGCACGGGAGCGGGCCGGGTCGACACGGTAGAAGCGCTCGAAGACGCGCTCCCTCTCCTTCTCCGAGATGCCGATGCCCTGGTCGGTCACGGCGATCTCGATCATGTCCCCGCCCGGCTGGCCGACCCTGCGGGCCGCTATGCCGACACGTGTACGGGCGGGTGAGTAGTTGACGGCGTTCTCGACGAGGTTGCCGAGGGCCGCGGCGAGCTGGCCCCGGTTGCCCCAGATGCGCAGGTCACCGGTGGCGGTCGATTCCGCCCTGTGCCTGGCGTCGCTCTGATCGGCGCCTTCGGGCGTCCACACGTTCGAGGCCATGGTGATCTGTTTGGTGCCCGCCGCGTGCCGGCAGCGGTCGACGGCCTCCGCGACGAGATCCTCCACGCGGACGGGTTCGGCGTCCTCGAGCGGGTCGTCGTTCTGGACCCGGGAGAGGTCGATGAGTTCCTGCACCAGGTTGGTGAGGCGGGTGGCCTCGCCCTGCATGCGGCCCGCGAAGCGCTCGACGGCCTGGGGGTCGTCGGAGGCGTCCATGACGGCTTCGGAGAGCAGGGAGAGCGCGCCGACCGGAGTCTTCAGCTCATGGCTGACATTGGCGACGAAGTCGCGCCGTACCGCCTCTATGCGGCGGGCCTCGGTGAGGTCCTCCACGAGCAGCAGGACGAGCCGGGAGCCCAGGGGGGCCACCCGCGCGGAGACGGCGAGGGCCTCGCCGCGTCCGGTGCCGCGGCGGGGCAGGTCCAGTTCGACCTGCCGTATCTCGCCGTCGCGCCGGGTGTCGCGGGCCATCTGCAGCATGGGGTCCACGGCGAGCTTGCCGCCGCGGACCAGCCCGAGGGCGTACGCGGCGGAGCTGGCCTTGACCACGCCGTCCGCCTCGTCCAGGACGACGGCGGAGGAGCGCAGCACGGACAGCACGGTGTCCACGCCCGGCGGCAGCACCGGGTCCGTGTGCAGCGAGGAACGGGTGGGTCGCCTCTGTTCGCGCTCACTGAAGCGGAACGCCAGCACGGCGATGACACCGGTGAGCACTCCGGCGATCGCCGCCACTGCGGCGACAGCCGCGTTCACGTCCATGTGTCCAGGTTAGGCATGCGCCGACCCGTGGCCACAGCCACAGGACGACAAGCTCGAACACTCGTCGCCCAGAGTTCACCTTGGAGCCAGGGATGATTCATGTGAGGGGCCGGATTCGGACGCGTAGGAGCCGGAACGTGGGAGCGTGGGGTTCGCACCGTCGGTCGCGCGGGGTTCGCACCGTCGGCTGCGCAGCGGGGCACCCGCCCCAAAAACCCCGCGGGAGCCCCGGCTCCCGAAACCCCGGTAGACGCATGAGAGGAACCCTGATGCGGGACGCGTACCACGAGGAACTGGATTCGATCGGCGACGGTCTGGTGGAAATGGCCCGACTGGTCGGATCGGCGATCGGGCGCGCCACGACGGCCATCCTCGACGCCGATCTGAAGCTGGCCGAGAACGTGATCGAGGCCGACCAGAAGATCGACGAGCTCCAGCACGAGCTGGAGGCCCTGGCCATAGCCCTGCTGGCACGCCAGCAGCCGGTGGCGACCGACCTGCGGATCGTCGTCACCTCGCTGCGGATGTCGGCCGACCTGGAGCGCTCCGGCGACCTGGCGCAGCATGTGGCGAAGCTCGCACGGCTGCGGTACCCGGAGCGGGCCGTTCCGCACGACCTGCACGCGACCATTCTGGAGATGGGCCAGCTCGCCCAGCGCCTGATGGCCAAGGCGGCCGAGGTGATCATCACCAAGGACGTCGACCTGGCGCTCCAGCTGGAGCAGGACGACGACGAGATGGACCTGCTGCACCGCACGCTCTTCCAGCACCTGATGGACGACCGCTGGAAGCACGGCATCGAGACGGCCGTGGACGTGACGCTGCTGGGCCGCTACTACGAGCGCTACGCCGACCACGCGGTCTCGGTCGCCAAGCGGGTCGTCTACCTGGTCACCGGCGAGCACGCGGACGAGATCCAGGCGGACATCCAGCCCGACATCCAGGCCACGCCGGCGAAGGACGCCTGACCGGACGGCACGGACGGCACGGGCGGCACGGACAGCACGGGCGGCACGGACAGCACGGACAGCACGGGGAATCGGCCAGGGGCATGCGTGAGTACCAATGCGCCGTTGATGCGCCGTTGATGCGCCCAGTGGAGCGGGCGTCCAATGGGCACAGGCACCAGTCCTCGAGGAGGGACCCATGGCCGATTCCACCGGCTCCCCCGGCACGACGCCCGATCCCACGCGGGAACGCGAGACGGAGCAGCCCGCCGAGATCAGGAGCCTGACCCTGATCGCCGCGTGCGGCTGCGGCTCGGGCTGCGGCTGCGGCTGCCAGTCGGGCAGCCCCTGCCAGTGCGGCTGAGCCCACCCGCGTCCTGTTCGCACTGTTCGCATGCACACGCACCGAGGGCCCCGGCGGCCGCGGCGACGGCATTCTTCTGCCGCCGCCGTCCGGCCGACGGGGCCTTCGGCATCCCGGCCCCGGCCGGAACACGTCGTATCAGCACCTCGTGCCCGAGCCCCGTCACCATGCCCACGACTGCGCACACGCCCCAGAGCCACTCCGCCCCGTACCGGTCGATGGCGAGCACCGGCACATCAGTGGGGCGACGAGCGGGGTCCGGATGGGCGCGTTGACGATCTCGGTGAGCGTTTTCACGCAGACGGTGAGGGCGAAGACGCCCACCGACCCGGCTCAACCGACCGACCCGGCTCAACAGATCCCGTCAACCCGTCGCGAGATCCCGTCACCCGTCGCGCGTGCCATTCACCCACCGGACGGGGGCACGGCCCGCGCGGGGCTTCGATTACGCTCGGGCTCATGGCCGACGCACCGTACAAGCTGATCCTCCTCCGCCACGGCGAGAGCGAGTGGAACGCGAAGAACCTGTTCACCGGCTGGGTGGACGTCAACCTCACCGAGAAGGGCGAGAAGGAGGCGGTCCGCGGCGGTGAGCTGCTGAAGGACGCCGGCCTGCTGCCCGACGTACTCCACACGTCGCTCCAGAAGCGCGCCATCCGCACCGCCCAGCTGGCGCTGGAGTCCGCCGACCGTCTGTGGATCCCGGTGAACCGCAGCTGGCGCCTCAACGAGCGCCACTACGGCGCCCTCCAGGGCAAGGACAAGGCGCAGACCCTCGCGGAGTTCGGCGAGGAGCAGTTCATGCTGTGGCGCCGCTCCTACGACACCCCGCCGCCCCCGCTGGACACCGACTCCGAGTACTCCCAGTTCGACGACCCGCGCTACGCCACCCTCCCGCCGGAGCTGCGCCCGCGCACGGAGTGCCTGAAGGACGTCGTCGTCCGCATGCTGCCGTACTGGTTCGACAGCATCGTCCCCGACCTCCTGACCGGCCGCACGGTCCTGGTCGCCGCCCACGGCAACAGCCTGCGCGCCCTGGTCAAGCACCTCGACGGCGTCTCCGACGCCGACATCGCGGGCCTGAACATCCCGACGGGCATCCCCCTGTCCTACGAACTCGACGCCGACTTCAAGCCCCTCACCCCGGGCGGCACCTACCTCGACCCGGACGCGGCAGCGGCGGCCATCGAGGCGGTCAAGAACCAGGGCAAGAAGAAGTAACGCGCCGCCAGTAAGCCCCCGGCCTGCGGTTTCCCTGCAGGCCGGGGGTTCCTCGCGTCCAGGACGGTTCCACTCGTCTCAGCGGGACGCCTTGCTGCCGCCTCTGCGAAGATCGCCAGGGGCCTCGTACCGGGATGCGCGACGCTTGATCCCCTGCACCACGACGCGGGACGCGGCCTTGCCGGCATTGACGGAGCCCGGGCGGGCCCACCGGCGAGTCGGCCCGCACCGTGCTGAGCGCCGTCGGGCACGGGGAACGCACCTTCACCCTCATCGGCCGGGCGGCCGGAGACCTCAACCCGGGCTCCGTGTAACGATCCCTGGAACTCCTCACCGGTCGGCGCCTGGTGGCGGTCGACCTTCCGCTGTCCACCAGGCCGAGCCGCGAGAGCCGCTACCGCACCGCCGACCCGTACCTGCGCTTCCGGCTCTCCTTCATCGGGCCCGGCATCCCCATGGTCGAGCGCGGGCGTGGAGACCGTGTACTCGAATCGATCCGCACCAGTTGGACGTCCTGGCGGGGCCGCGCCGTCGAACCTGTGATCCGCGAGGCCCTGTGGCGCCTGACCGACGACCGGCTGCCCGAGGCCACCCATGTGATCGGCGGCTACTGGACCCGCGCCAACGACCCCGAGACCTACCTCGTTGGCGCCGACCGCTCCCTCATCGCCGAGAGGATCACCTTCGTCGGATCGATCAAGTGGCTGGAGAACAAGCCCTTCGACCACCGCGACCTCGCCCGCCTCGTGGCCCACCGCTCACAACTGCCCGGCACCGACGACTCCACCCCTCTGCCCGCCGTCGCCCGCAGCGGAAGCACCGCCAACGGCATCCTCGGCCTCACGTCCGATGACCTCATCGCCGCTTGGCCGGGGAGTGTCCGATCAACGGCCCTGCCTCACATTCGGTGGTGACGGAGCGTGTCGCTGTCCGAGGAGGATGCGGTGGCGAAGAAGGGTGAAGCCTGCTCGTCCGTGCATCCGGCGCGCGATCCGCTTGCTCTTGGTGCTGACGCCCTCGGTGGGGCCGTTGCGGTACGGAAGCGTGAGCACGGCGATCACGGCATCGCGGTCCCGCTCCAGGCCCCGGGTGAAGGCGTGCGGATGAGGCAGATCGACTGCGCGGACCTGGAAGATCCAGCGCGAGAGTGCGTCGGCATTTCCTGTGCAAGGTGACAGGAGTTCGGCGAAGCCCCGACAACGGCGGCCAGTCGGGTCCTCCCTGGGCAGGCTTCGGTGATTCGGGCCAGCAGATCGCGAGGCTCGGCCTTGAGGTTGTCGGGCCTGGTGAGGATCATCCGGGTGAGCCGGCGCGGGGAGATGTGGCTGCGGTCAGCGTTCGCGCGGCCCTGATTGATGTACCTGTGCAGGAAGTTCGGGCAGCCGGTGAACCCGAGGGCCTTGATCTCTTCGAAGAGGTGCCTGACGGGGACGGCGGGGTCCTCGGCCCGGCGTTCGCGCAGGTGCTCGCGGTAGGGGTCGACGAGGCCGGCACGGTACTTGGGGACGCGGAGCACGGTGCCTGGCGACGGGCTTTCCGACTGCACCTGGCCGTTCGACGCGTTCGGCAAAGCGAGGAAGAGCGAACCGACCGAGGCCGACGGCCGCCCGGCCATCGCGCTGGTGGTGACCGGCGTGGAGGACAGGGGCGGCACCTACACGTTCCACGTCGCCGCAGAGGGCAAGCCCTACCTGCCCGAGGTCGACCGCAAGGGCACCGATTTCCGCACCACAACCACGTTCAGCGCCTTCGAGGAGCCCTTGAAGGTGGACGACCCCCACCTTGGCGAGCGCGGGCTCCCCGTGGTCCTCGTTCAGCAACGTACGCCGGACGTGCCCACCGAGGGGACCGGTAAAAGATCAGACGCTTCGTCGCGTGCCGCCGGCGCGCATCCGCAGCAGCTTGATCTCTCTCCCCCTCGTTCTCTTTCATGATTGCTGACAGCCACCGCAGGAGCCGTCATCGGCGAAGAGACGGTCCCACGAACCCACACCCTCCCGTCAGCCGCTACGCCGCACTGCCGTGATCACTGCCGGCCGGCATCCGCAACGCGCGATCGTGCCGGGGGACCTTGCGCTCGCCCGTATCCGTCGACCCGGTGTCGAGGCGGGGGCGGCCGGCCTCACCGAAGCCGTCGCCGAGCTGGAGACCACGCGCGGAGGCGGAGGCATGAACGCCGTCTACGGTGCTGCGTGCAGCACCTGTGGCGTGAAATCGGCCGTCCCGACTCCATCAGTCCCAGGGCAGGCCGAGGTCCCTGCCGAACCCGGAACGGTTCAGGTCAGCATGTGCCGGCCGGGACGGAGGTCCGGCAGACGTTGTTGATGAACTCGTTGTCCTTCCCCTCGTCGTCGCGGGTGGCCAGGTCCGCCGGGAGGTTGCCCAGCACGAGGTTGTCGCGGACGACGTTCCGCTCGTTGGGGACGCCGTCCATGCTGCCGAACACGACGATCCCACCGGAATACGGCGAGTCACCCACGTTGTCGCGGACCGCGTTCTGCGTCACCAGCGCTTTCTCCGTACCGACGAGGACGATGCCGACCCCCTGGAGGTGGGGCAGGCGCGCGGTGGCGGGGCAGTGTTCGTTGTTCTCGTAGACCGCGTTGCGACGGATGGTCAGGTCGCCCGCCGTACGCGGCAGCACGACGAAGACACCCGCGCAGTTTTCGGTGATGGCATTGTGCTCGACGGTGAGATTCCTGAGCCGACGGGTGGTCATGCCGATCCGGTTGCCCGTCAGGCGGTTGCCGCTGATCACCGTGCCACGGGTGTCGAGGGTCTTGCTCTCCGCGTCGGCCTCGAACACGTTGGCGGTGTAGAGCCCGGCGTCGCCGTTGCCGCTTGCGGTGTTGTGGCGGATCGAGGCGCGGGTGGAACGATCCTGCGCGATGCCCCACCGGCCGTTGTCCCGGGCGGTCACCTGGTGGATCTCCAACTGGTCGGTGCGCGTGGCCGAGACGCCGTTCTTCTTGAACCCTGTGACGGTCAGCGACTGGATGCGCACCCCGGTGACGGGATGGTCGTCCGTGCCGGTGACACAGATGCCGTCCCCCTCCTTGGCACACGCACTCGGTGCCTCCTCTTCCTTTCCGGGCACGATCACGGTCTGCTCGCCCGCGCCCCGGAGGGTCAGCCGCTTGGTGATCGTGACGCTTCCGCGGTAGGTGCCCCGCGTCAGGACGATGGTGGCTCCGGGGCTGGCCGCGTCGACGGCCTTCTGGATGGACTGGTCCGGACGGACCACTTGCTCGGGTCCGCTGTGGGCGGAGGCGGCCGGAGCGAGGGCGCCCGCGCCGACGACGAGGGGCGCGATGGCGCAGCTAAGGCATATGACCTGGTTTTTCCTCATGATCCCGACGTTATGGGCCACCTTCGCGGCATCGCCACTCTTAGCAACCATACGGATAGAGAAAGTAACCGATCGGGCCTGTTCCCCGGTTCCGTAAGTTGTTGGACGGCCCGGAAGGGCGGGGTGTGGCTCAAGGCGGCTTGCCGCGCGTGGCTCGGAGCGAGTGGCCGCCACGCTCTTCGGAGTGTCCTGGCCGCTGATGGAGATGTGCGCGCCTTGCGCGGTCGCTTTTCACGGAGCAGGCAGCGGGGTGTTCCCCGGGCCGACGCAATGTCGTGAGTTCCAGCTGTGCACGCCCCGCAAGGGGGTGCGGCACTTGCGAGAAGGCCACCACCCCGGCCGGGGTTCTCTCCTCGCCGCTGCGGCATGGGCAGCTGCGGGCGCGGCCCGCCCGCCGGCCGTGGGGCGGGCCCGCTCGTGTCAGCGGTCGAGGGCGTTCTTCAACTGCGTCTTGGTCATCGAGGAGCGGCCGTGGATGTCGCGCTTCTTGGCCTCTTCGTACAGCTGGTCCCTGGTCGGCCCTTCCGCGCCGCTGTGCGAGCGCTGCCCGCCGCGCTCGTAGGCCGACTTCGGGTCCTGCGTGGAGGCTTTGCTCGCGGCCCTGGACTCGCCCGACCTGGCCCGCTCCTTGTTGACCGTCCGGGCCGCGATCTCCTTGGCCCGCTTCGACGACTCGCCGCGGTCCTCGGCGCTCTCCTTGATGTGCTCGTACTGACGTTCACGCTTGGGGCTGGATCCGGCCGGCATGGTGCTGCTCCCTGTCTCGCGCCGTCACTGGCTCACCCTCTCGCGGTCCCGCCCGGCTGGTGTCGGGTCCGGTCCGGGTTCGGTCCGGGTCCGGTCCGGGTCCGGTCCGGGTCCGGGGGCGTTGGGGTGGGCGGGTTCCCCGCGGAGGCCCGACCGAACACGCGGCGGTGGGTGTCAGTCCTGCACGAGTTGGTCGGCCAGGCGATGCGCCTGGGCCAGCAGGGTTCCGTAGGTCACGAGCGCGGCCGGGTCGTCGGACACTGCGCCCGGGAGCTGTCGGCGGAACGCGCGCAGAGTGCGGTGAAGTTCCTCGACCGCCTCGCGCAGCTGCTCCTCGGCGGAGTCGTCGCGGTCGCTCGGGCCGAACCTGGTCCGGCCGTACAACTGGATGGCGTGCGCTGTCTGGCGCAGGAAGTCCGCGTAGGCACGGGTGATTTCCGGGGCCGGCTGGGCCGCCTTCCCGCTGTCCGCCGTCTCCCGGACGGTCCTGGTCACGCCCGCGGTGTGGACGGCGACGTAGTCGAGTACGTCCACCGCGTCCGTGTACCCCTCGCCGGGTGGGGAGAGGGCCCGCTCGCGGCGCCCGCGTGGGTTGGCCCGCATGCTTTCGCGGC
This sequence comes from Streptomyces sp. NPDC058632, assembly GCF_042717095.1. Lineage (NCBI taxonomy): Bacteria > Bacillati > Actinomycetota > Actinomycetes > Kitasatosporales > Streptomycetaceae > Streptomyces > Streptomyces sp. NPDC058632. The sequence continues at coordinate 9,383 of NZ_JBHXQZ010000125.1, forward strand.
TCCATCCGATCGCCGACCTGGCCTGGTCGACCAGGCGGCCAAGCCGCAGGGCACGCACGTGCCAGTCGCCGGCCGCATGGGCGTCCCACTCACCGGTGGCCAGCCCGTCGGCCACCGCGCCCAGGAGTTCGTGCGCCTCCCGGGCCGCGTCCTCCAGCGCGGAGCGGGCGTCCCGCAGGTACACCGGAGGCCGGATCAGCACGTTGACCGTCACTCCGACCGCCGCGCCGAAGACCGCCTCCAAGACGCGGGCACCCGATGCGGCGACGCTCACGGGGCCACCGGTCAGCACGAACAACGCGCCGGTGGCGGCGTAGACGCCCTGGTTTCCCAGGCGCTGCCACTGTCCGAGGAGCAGGACCGCCGGAAGCACCAGGGCCATCGCGGCCATCGTGCTGTTCAGCAGCAGCGCCACCGCGGTCGCCACCACCGTGCCCACCGCGATCGCCGCGAGCTGCTGCAGCCCGTGCGCGAGCGACCGGTACACCGTCGACTCCACCAGCACCACCGCGACCCACGGCGCCACGAACGCCATCGGCGCCGCGAGCCACCAGCCCACCACCGCCCACGCCACCCAGGCGGCCAGCGCACCCTTGCCCGCCTGCACCGCCAGATCCCGCTCACGGCCCGGGCCCTCCCAGGCCCGCCGCACCGTCGTGACGGCCGTCCCGGCCCAGCGCCGGGCAGCCCGGTCCGCCCTGTGCATCCACTTCATGGAACAGCAAGTGCCACACCAGGGACGAGACGCACCTACACAGAAGAGAAGTCCGAAAAGCTTGATATGTCTCGCGTTCATGCATAGGTGACGGTGGGCCGGATACCCGCATGGAATGGCGCGGACAGTGGGATGGCACAGAAAACACGACGGGCAGACCTCGGCCGGGAGCCGCGAGGCCGAGAGCTATCAGGCCGAGGACGGCCAGGCGGAGGAGCGACGGGCCGGGGCGGGGCGGGCTTCTGACGCCGGGCCCGACGAACAGGTGGAGGAGCGGGCGCCGGACAGTCCGACGGAGCTGCCCAAACGCTCCTGGGCAGCGGTACTGAAAGGCACCCTGAAGGAGTTCAAGAAGGACGAGCTGGCCGACCGGGCCGCCGCGCTGACCTACTACTCGATCCTGGCCTTGTTCCCCGCGCTGCTGGCGCTGGTGTCGCTGCTGGGGATCGTCGGGCAGTCGGCCACGCAGACGGTTCTGGACAACATCGAGCAGCTCGCGCCGGGCGCGGTCCAGGACGTCCTGCGTACCGCGGTGCAGCAGATGGAGGGCAGGAGCGGGATCGGCTCGCTCGTGGCGATCGCGGGTCTGGTGCTGGCGGTGTGGTCGGCTTCGGGCTACGTCGCCGCGTTCATCCGCAGCGCCAACGCGGTCTACGACGTCCCCGAGGGCCGTCCGGTGTGGAAGGTGCTGCCGGTGCGGGTCGGTGTGACCGTGGTGCTGATGGTGATGGCTGTGATCAGTTCGCTGATCGTGGTGTTCACCGGCAGCCTGGCCCAGCAGGTCGGCAACGCCCTCGGGATCGGTGACACGGCGCTGACCGTCTGGTCGATCGCGAAGTGGCCGGTGCTGTTGCTCCTGGTCACGATCATGATCGCGATCCTGTACTGGGCCACCCCGAACGCGAAGGTCCGCGGTTTCCGCTGGCTCACGCCGGGCAGCTTCCTGGCCCTGCTGATCTGGATGATCGCCTCGGCCGGGTTCGCGGTGTACGTGGCGAACTTCGGCTCGTACAACAAGACCTACGGCACGTTCGCCGGTGTGATCATCTTCCTGGTGTGGCTGTGGATCACCAACCTGGCCATCCTGCTCGGCCTGGAGTTCGACGCGGAGCTGGCCCGCCAGCGCGCCGTCGCCGGCGGCCATCCGGCCGGCGAGGAGCCCTACGTCCAGCCGCGCGACACCCGCAAGTGGGACGAGGAGGACCACCGCCGCCTCGGAGGCGGAGAACCGCGCGCGGGCCGCCCGGAGGGCCGGCCCGACACCCGGCGGTGATCCCCGGGACCCCGGGGGCCCCAAGACCTCCGGCAGGACCCCGATCACCACATGACGGCGTCGTCCATCGACTGCTGCCAGTACGTGACCTTGAGCGAGTCGTCGACGTACACACCCTCGGCGGGCAGCGCGGGGTGGGCGCCCTCGCCGACGCTCTCGTTGCCGGACGGGCCGCGGAAGTGGACGGCCAGGGACTTCTCCGTGCGGCCGGAGGAACCGCTGCCGTCGGCGGCGGACAGGTTCACGGAGGCGTAGCCGGACTCGCCCGGCTCGAGGGTGACGACGGCCTGCGGGCGGGAGTCCTCGATGACCGGCGGCACCGACTGGGCCTCGCCGAAGCGTACGGCCGGGTAGCCGTACAGGTGGCAGGTGTCGCTGCCGGTGTTGGTGACGGTGAGCAGCATGTGGTTCACAGGACGGGTCAGCGGGGCTGCGACGGTCCTGGTGTGGGAACCCTCGCAGGTGACCTTCTTGTCGGAGGAGGCGGGGACCTTCGAGGTGCCGGCGTCCTGCTTCGCGTCACCGGAGGTGGAGTCCTGGCCGGAGGCCCCGGAGGATCCCTGGCCGGAGGCCTCGGACGGGGACGCCGTCGACTCGGGGGCGGCCGTGGAGGGCGAGGCCGTCGTGGAGGAACCCGCGGACCCCTCGTCGGCGACGCCCGTTCCGTCGTTGCACGCGGTCAGGGAGAGCGTGGCGAGTGCCACGGTCGCGGCGGCGGTCAGAAGGCGGGTGCGGGAGTTACGGAGGCCGGTCATGTCGGATGCGCCCCTTCGGCGTTCGGGTGGGTGTGGTGCTTGGACGACTTGAGCTTGGGGGGTGATCCGTCCCACCCGCCACGGCCGGCGGGGAGTTAGGGACGGTGGGACGCTGGGACGTGCTGTGACCAGGGAAAACGCAGTCCCTCTGGAACGCGTGCATGGGACGTGGGGAGATGGTGGAACGGGTTCCGGAGGCAACAGGGGCCGGGCGGACGGAAGAGTTCGCGGCGCTGCTGCGAGGGCTGAAGGACCGCTCGGGCCGAGTCGCGGGGCGCCGGTCGAGCGGCTGCACATGAACACCTCGACGCTGCACCCCGACGCTGCACCCCGACGCTGCCCCCCGACGCTGCACCGCTACCGCGACGGCACCGCGGTGCCCCACGAGCACGCGCCGGTGGAGCGCCTCGCGAGGGCGTGCCGGGCGACGCCGCAGGAGCTGGTGGAACCGCACCGGCACTGGTTCCTCGCGGCCGCGGCACGAAAGGACAGGCCCGGCCGGGCGACGACGGCAGGGGCGACGACGACGGAGGCCGGGGCAGGGGCAGCGACGGCGCCCCGTTCCGCACGAGCGGCGGCACCGGCCGGCCCGGCTACGACCACCCGCCGGGCGGCAGCGAATGGATCGAACGGGAGGGCTGACCGGTCGGGGGTGCCCCGTACGGCCCCGCTCCCCTACGAGGGCGGCTCCTGGGCGTTGTCGTCGCCCGTCGCGAAGATGCTCCGGACCAGGGCGCGGAGCCCTGCCCGCGGGTCCGTTCCGGGGTGGGCGTGCAGGTGTTCCACCAGGTCGCTGCGTACGGCGCCCAGCAGGGCGTGGGCCAGGAAGTCCGCGTCGGCGGTGCCGCGCGCGCGGGCCGTCAAGGTCGCGAGCTGTGCGTGGAGCCGGTCGTAGCTGCTGTTCCGGTACGGGCTGCCGGAGCCGTCGCGTTCCAGCGCGAGGGCGAGCACCCGGTTCTGCTCCTTGAACCGCCATGTACGGAGCAGCAGGTCCAGCGCGGCCTCCGCGGGCTCGCCGCCGGCCGGGACGGGCGCGGCGAACGCGTGCGCGGCCCGCTCGTCGTAGAGGGCGCGGATCAGGCCGCGCCGGTCGTCGAAGCCCCGGAAGATCGTGCCCTTGCCCACGCCCGCGGCAGCCGCGACCGCGTCCATGGAGACGTCGTCCGGGTCCGCGGCGGCGTCGAACAGGCGGCCCGCCGCCGCCAGCACCGCGTCCCGGTTGCGCGCCTTGTCCGCCCGCACGGCATGCCTCCCTCTTGAAACGGACCAGCAGTCCGCTACAGTGAATCCGGACCAGCGGTCCGCATTCTAGTGTGCCGCGTCCCCGAGGAGGACCCATGCCCGGACACCCCGAACACCCCGGACACCCCGAACACTCCGAACACCCAGGACGCCCCGAGCGCCCCGAGCCCCCCGAGCGCCCCGAGCGCCCCGACGGTCCGGTGGCCGTCTTCCGCCGCGCCACCGAGTACCTGCTCGCCCACGACATGTCCGCGTTCACCGCGCTGTACGCAGACGACGCCGTCATGGAGTTCCCGTTCGCACCGCCCGGCCGGCCGCAGCGGCTCGACGGCCGGGCGGCGGTCGAGGCGTACCTCGACGGTTACACGGACATGGTCGACATCCAGCGCATCCACGACGTGACCGTGCACGAGACCGCCGACCCGGACGTCATCGTCGCGGAGATGGCCGCGAGCGGCCGGGCCGTCGCCACGGGCGCGTCGTACACGGCCCGCTACGTCGCGGTGCTGACCGTCGTCGACGGCCGCATCCGGCACTACCGCGACTACTGGAACCCGCTGATGCTCCAGGAAGTGGCCGCCGCATGACCGTCCTCGTCACCGGCGCGAGCGGGACCACCGGCAGCCGGCTCGCGCGGCAACTGCACGACCGGGGCACCCCGGTCCGCCGGGCCGGCCGGTCCGCGCGGGCCGACGTCCGCTTCGACTGGACGGACCCGGCCACGTTCGGCCCGGCGGTCCACGGTGTGCGCGCCGTCTACCTGGTGGCGCCGGTCGGCGTCGCCGACCCGGTCCCGGTCGTGGAACCGTTCCTCGCCGCAGCGCGGCACGCGGGCGTGGAACGGATCGCGCTGCTGGGTTCGTCCGCGGTCCCGGTCGGCAGTCCCGGGTGGGGCGCGCTCGGCACGCTGCTGCCGCGTTACGTCCCGCAGGCGACGGTGCTGCGTCCGACCTGGTTCGCCAGCAACTTCACCGGCGACCACCTGCACGCGGAGTCCGTCCGCCGCGACGACGAGATCGTCAGCGCCACCGGCGACGGCCGCGTTCCGTTCATCGACCCGGAGGACATCGCGTCCGTCGCGCGCCACGTCCTCACGAGCCCCGAGCCACCGGCCGACGACCTGGTGCTGACCGGCCCGCGCCCGCTCGGCTTCGACGACGTCGCGGCCGCGCTGACCGGGTTCGCCGGCCGCACCGTGCGGCACCGGCGGGTCAGCGCGCAGGAACTGTCCGCCCGCCTGCGGCAGCACGGGATCCCGGCCGCCTTCGCGGACCTGCTGGCCGGGCTGGACACGGCGATCGCGGCCGGGGCCGAGGACCGGACGACCACCACGGTCGAGCAGATCACGGGCACCGCGCCCCGCCCCTTCGACCGTTTCCTGACCGCACAGCCGGCGGACATTCTGCGACGCACCGACCGGCCGAACGGCGGCCCGCCCCGGCCATCCGCGAACGGAACTGTGTCGTAAGGGAGTTGACCGAAGAAGATAAAGCCTGCGGCCGCCGCGCGCCGGAGAAGTAGGCGATCTTCGTCCATTGTTCACCCGGGCGTCCGTCGGCGCGGGCGGCCGGGTGCGACGATCCGGACAAGAAGCCGGACTGCAGCGGAGAGAAAATGCCCTCCAAGAGAACCAACGCCGCTCTCGCGGCACTTGTCGTGGCCGCCGGCACCCTGGCCGGCACGGGCGTGGCGAGCGCGGACCACAAGGACGCGGAACACAGGGCTCACGAGCGTCACCGGGCGGTGGCCTTCGCACGGACCGCCACCTACCCGGTCTTCCAGAACCGGCCGGCCGGTGAGGATCCCGCCGCCGAGACCGTCGCCGAGATCTCGGACACCAGCGAGGACGGCCGCACGCTCGTCCACACCGACGCCGCGGGCAAGCGGATCGGCTTCCTCGACATCAGCCGCGCCGACCGCCCGCGCGGACTCGGCACGCTGTCGCTGGCCGAACTCGGCGACGCCGAGGACGAGCCGACCTCGGTGTCCGTGGTCGGCCAGTACGTCCTGGTGGTGGTGAACACCAGCGCCTCCTTCACCGAACCGTCCGGCCGGCTCGACGTGATCTCGCTGCGCGACCGCAAGCGGGTGGCGAGCCACGACCTCGGCGGCCAGCCGGACTCCATCGCGATCAGCAAGGACGAGCGGTACGCCGCCGTCGCGATGGAGAACCAGCGCGACGAGGAGGCGACCCCGTCCGGCGGCGAGGAGGGCGACCTGCCCCAGGCCCCCGCCGGCTTCGTGCAGATCGTCGACCTCAAGGGCACGTCACCGGCGCAGTGGCGGGTGCGGTCCGTGCCGCTGACCCAGAAGGACGGCAGGGCGCTGCCCGAGTTCGTCGCGGCCGGGATCACCGAAGCGACCGACCCGGAGCCGGAGTACGTCTCCATCAACGGCCGCAACCAGCTCGCGGTGACCCTTCAGGAGAACAACGGCATCGTCCTGGTGGACGTGCCGACGGGCAAGGTCACCAAGGCGTTCGGCGCCGGCACGGTGTCGGTCGACGGCATCGACACGGCCGACGACGGCACGATCGACCTCACCGGCTCGATCACCGGCGTACCCCGCGAGCCCGACGCGCTGAACTGGATCGACGACCGTTACTTCGCGACCGCCAACGAGGGCGACTGGCGCGGCGGTTCCCGCGGCTGGACCGTCTTCGACAGCCGCACCGGCAAGGTGGCCTGGGACGCGGGCAACACCTTCGAACGGCTCGCCGTGCGCCACGGACTGCACAACGAGGGCCGGGCCGGGAAGAAGGGCACCGAGCCCGAGGGCCTGGCCGTCGCCGAGTACGACGGGGTGCGCTACGCCTTCGTCGGCTCGGAACGGAGCAACTTCGTCGCCGTGTACGACATCAGCCGGCCGACCGCCCCCGTCTTCCGCCAGATGCTGCCCGCCACCAACGGCCCCGAGGGCCTGCTGCCGATCCCCGAGCGCGGTCTGCTCGCGGTCTCCAGCGAGGTGGACGACGCCTCGGCCGGCATCCGGGCCTCGGTGAGCCTGTTCCGCCTCGGCAAGGGCACCCCGGCGTTCCCGGGCATCGTCTCGGCGTCCGACTCCACCGGCGCGCCGATCGGCTGGGGCGCCCTGGGCGCGCTGTCCGCCGTGCCCGGCACGCGGGACCAGCTGGTCGGCGTGACCGACGCGGCGTACACGCCCACCCGCATCCTGACCGTCGACACGGCGCAGGGGCCCACGAAGTCCGAGCGGTCCCGGCAGTCCGGGCAGCAGCCGGCGCTGATCACCGGTGAGCTGACCGTCAAGGACACCGAAGGGCAGCCCGTCGGCTACGACGCCGAGGGCATCTTCGCGCGGCCGCAGGGCGGCTACTGGCTCGCCGTCGAGGGCAAGACCGGCGCCGGCAACAAGCTGGTCCGGCTGGACCGTTCCGGTGTCACCCGGCAGGTCGTCGCCCTGCCGGCGGACGTCGCCGCGGGTCTCGGGAGCCAGGGCTTCGAGGGCGTCACCGCCACCACCGACCGCCAGGGCCGCGAGATCGTCTGGGCCACGTTGCAGCGCGAGGTCGCGGGCGACCCGTCCGGCACCGTCCGCCTCGGCCGGTACGACGTCGCGGCCGGCACCTGGAGCTGGTACGGCTACCGCATCGGCGCCACCACCACTCCCGGTGACTGGATCGGCCTCTCCGAGATCACCGTGGTCGGCGACAGGCTCGCCGTCATCGAGCGGGACAAGCTGAACGGTCCCGCCGCGAAGGTCAAGCGCGTCTACACCGTCGACCTGCCGGCATCGGCCGCGCCGTCGGGCGAGCTGCCCGTCCTGCGCAAGAAGCTCGCCCACGACGTCCTGCCCGATCTGAGGGCCACGGACGGCTGGACCCAGGAGAAGCTCGAGGGCCTGACCGTCGGCGGCGACGGCCGCGTCTACGCCGTGACCGACAACGACGCCCTGGACGACGCCTCCGGCGAGACCGTCTTCCTGCGCCTCGGCTCCAGCAGGAACATCTTCGGCCGCGACTGATCCACGACCGGCCCACGACCGGCCCACGGCCGGCCCACCGGCATCACCGGACAGGCAGTCCCCGGGCGGCCGCAGACCACACGTCTGCGGCCGCCCTCGCCGTACCGGTCACCGCATGACCTGGGCCGCAGCCGTGTCATGGACAGGAGCAGGAGGGCCGTGGCCAAGAGACGTTACGTCGCGCGGGGTGTACCCGGTGGCCATCGGATCCGGGACGACCGGGGGCGTCGACGGTGGAGTGATCACTACGAGTCGTGCCCGGACGACCTCCTGACCGAACTCAACGGTGCGGCCGGCCCGGCCCGCCTCACCGTCCTGCTGAAGCGCTACCGCTCCCTGAAGCGGTGGCTCACCGGTTCAGGGCCCGCCGCCCCGCCTCGGCCACTCCCCCACCGCCGCGAAGCCCTCCTCCGTCAGCCCTCTCGTCGGGTCCACCCGGTGCGGGAGGGCCGGGGCCCGGTGGGCCGCCGCGGCCCCGGTTTCTCACGGGTGCATGTGGGCTCCCTTGAGGATCTTGTCGACCGCGTTCCTCGGGCCGTGGACGGCCAGGCCGACCAGGTCCAGGTCCGCCGTCGGGACCGCCCGTACCGCCGCGCGGTTGGCGTCGTCGTGGCCCGTGGAGAACAGGTCGCCGGTGAACAGCGCGCGCGGCAGGGCGCGGGACAGCACGCGGGTGTGGGCGGCCGTCAGGGTTTCCTTGGTGCCCTCGAGGACCAGCACCGGCTGGCGGAACATCGGCAGATAGGCCACGCCGTCCGCGTCCTCGTAGGGCTCGCCGATCAGTTCGGGGACCTGGCTGCCCAGGCCGCTGACCAGGAACGCGGTGACGTTGAGGCGCTGCCAGGTTTCCAGGTCCTCGCGCAGCAGGACGGCGGTCTTCGTGTCGAAGCGAGTGCTCATGCCCTGAGACTGCCGATCGGCCTACGTCCCCGTCTTGTACGTTGTTTGCATGACCGCAGCGCGCGCGGATCGCCCTGAGCGGGACGTTTCCGCCTGGCGGCCCCGGGTTCCGGGGGTCGTCGAGGTGTTCCACGCCCGCTTCACCGAGTACGCCTACCCGATGCACGTCCACGACGCCTGGACGCTCCTCGTCGTCGACGACGGCGCCGTACGGTACGACCTGGACCGGCACGAGCACGGCACCCCGCACGGCACCGTGTCCCTGCTGCCGCCGCACGTTCCGCACAACGGCGCCTCCGCCACTCCGGACGGCTTCCGCAAGCGGGTGCTGTACCTCGACGGGACGCTCCTCGGGGACGAGTTGATCGGGGCCGCCGTCGACCGTCCCGACCTGCGTGATCCGCTGTTGCGGCGGCGCGTCGGGCAGGTGCACGCGGCGCTCGTGGGGCCCGGTGACGAGTTCGAGGCGGAGAGCAGGCTGACGCTCGTCGGGGAGCGGCTGCGGGCCCATCTGCGGTCCCGGGCCGGCGCACCGGAGCCCCGGCGTGATCCCGTCCTCGCGCGGCGGCTGCGGGAGTTGCTCGACGAGCGGGTCGTGGAGGGTCTCGGCCTGGCGGAGGCCGCAAGGCTGTTGTCCGCCCATCCCGCCCATCTCGTACGGGCGTTCAGCGGCGCCTACGGCATCGCCCCGCACCAGTACCTGATGTCCCACCGGGTGGGCCGGGCCCGTCGGCTGCTGCTCGACGGGCGGGCGCCGAGCGAGGTCGCGGCGGCCACCGGTTTCTACGACCAGGCCCATCTCACGCGGCACTTCCGGAAACTGGTCGGCGTCACGCCGGGCCGTTACCGCGTGGGGGCCGGCAACCCCTGCGGGAGCAGGCCACCGGCTCCGGACGGCCGGACGGACAGCGGCCGTACCGCCGCGTCACGTCACGTCACGTCGCCGTAGCCGGTGTACGCGTGCTTCACCCGGTCGGCGCGCGTCGGCTTCCCCGTCACGGTGGGCGCCCCGTTCTTGACGACCGGCTCCGGGGAGGCGTCGGCCGTGGCCCGTGCCGCGCGCTCGACCTGGACCGTGCCGAAACCGGTCGGGTACTCCTCGGAGATGCCCACGACGATGGGCTTGCCCTTGTTCACGACCGTGTTCGTCACCGTGATGCCGGTGTCCGCCGCCCGGGCGGGCGGCGGTGAGCGCCACGAGGGCGAGCGCTCCCGTGGGCGCGGCCGTCGGAGCGGATCTGCCCGTGCGCACGCACGTCCTCCTCACGCACGGGACCCCTGGGACGGGGCCCGCGTCGCGGCAGGACAACAGCCCGCTCCCGTGCGTGTGTCCGGGACTCCTCCCGGCCCCTGTCCCCGCTCCGGCGTGCGCGGTCCCCAGGGCCTGTCCGGCGGATCATGCCGAAGACGTGGAATCCGGCACGCCCGTCCGCGGCGTTGTCGTCGGTTGCCGGCTCCCCCGGGCTCCCGGCTCC
>NZ_JBHXQZ010000126.1:0-19619 GCF_042717095.1 Streptomyces sp. NPDC058632
GGCCCCGGCCCCACCGGGGGGGGGGTCCGGGGCCCGGACGCCGTCACGAGGCCAGTACGGCCCGGCCCGCGGTGAGGATGGCCTCCAGTTCCTCGGTCTCCCGCGACGTGAGGGAGGTCAGCGGCGGGCGGACCGGTCCGGCCTTGATACCCGTCAGGGTCACCCCTGCCTTCACTAGGGCCACCGCGTACCCCGGAACGCGCTGGCGCAGGCGGACCAGGGGGTGGAAGAAGGTCCGCTGGAGCGCGTCGATCCGTTCCTGGTCCCCCTCCTCGATCGCGCGGTGGAAGGCGAGGGAGACGTCCGGGGCGAACGCGAAGGCGGCCGAGGAGTACAGCTCCACGCCCAGGGCCCGGTAGGCGAGTTGGCTGGCCTCGGCGGTGGGCATACCGTTGAAGAACTGGAAGGGCTTGCCGGACGTACCCAGTGCCTCGCGTACGGCGGGAATGATCCGCGCGACGAGGTCGAGGTCGCCGGTGCCGTCCTTGAAGCCGGACACGGTGGGCAGTTGGGCGACCTCCGCCGCCGTGGCCTCGTCGAACCGGGCGTTGGCCCGGTTGTAGACGATCACGGGCAGTTCGGTCTCCTGGGCGACGGCGCGGGTGTAGGCGACGAGGCCCGCGGCGGGCGGCTGGACCAGGTAGGGCGGCATCAGCAACAGGCCGTCCGCACCGGACTCGGCCGCGGTCCGGGCGAACTGCCGGGCCAGGCCGAGCGCGCCGCCGACCCCGGCGTACACCGGGACGCGGCCGCCCACCGCGTCGACGGCGGTACGGGTGACCGCGGCGAACTCCTCGCGGTCCAGGGCGTGGAACTCGCCGGTGCCGCAGGCGACGAAGACGCCGCCCGGACCGGCGTCCACGCCCGCGGTGACGTGCCGGCGCAGTGCGTCGAGGTCGACGTCACCGGAGTCCGTGAACGGGGTGACGGGGAAGAAGAGAACGCCTGTGAGCATGAGTGATTTCCTACTTCCGGGAATCTGGGGCGGGCGGGTCGAAAGGAGTGGCGCCGGGGCCCGAGAGGGCGGCGCCGGGGGCGGAGGTGACCGGGGAGCCGCCGGTGCGCACGGTGTTGACGAGCGGGTCGCCGCGCTCCAGGCGGCTGATGTTGTCGGCGATCTCTGCCGCGCGGGCGGCGAAGGTGTCGCTCGTGTGACCCGAGTGGTGCGGGGTCATGAGCACGTTGGGCAGGTCGTGGAAGGGCAGCCGGCTCGGCGCGTGCGGCGGGCCGGACCACCACACGTCCAGCGCGGCGCCGCCGACGGTGCCGGTACGGAGTGCCTCGTAGAGGGCCTCCTCCTGGACCACCGGCCCCCGTGCCACGTTGACGAGCAGCGAGCCCGGCCCCATGGCCGCCAGTTCGGCGGGGCCGATCAGTCCGCGGGTGGCGGGGCCGAGCGGGACGGTGACCACCACGATGTCCGACTCCGCAAGGAGGTCGGGCAGCCGGTCGTCGCCGCCGATCCAGTCGGGCGTGAGGCCGGCCGGGACCGGTGCGCAGGGGTCGCGGCGTACGGCCCGGACCCGGAGGCCGACCGCCTCGCACAGCCGGGCGACCTCCGTCCCGGTCTCGCCGAATCCGATGATCCCCACCCGGCGGCCCCGCAGGGTCGTCCCGAACGGAAGGCCGGGGTCCACGGCGACGTTGCGCCATCGTCCGGTGCGCAGCGCGCGGTCGGCGCCCAGGACGTCGCGGGAGAGCATCAGTACGGACATGAGCACCCACTCGGCGATGGAGCGGCCGTGGTGGTGGGTGGTGGTGACGGCCACCCCGGGGTGCAGCGCGTCGAGCGGGATGCCGTCGTAGCCGGCGCCGACGACGTGGACGAGCCGCAGCCGTGCGGCCTGCCGGGCGTCCTCGGCACCGAGTTGCGATCCGACGTAGACGTCGACGTCGGGGAGGACCCGCGTGATCCGCTCCGCGTCCCAGTCGCAGGACTCCAGCCATTCGTGCCGGCCCTCGGTGCGGGCCTTGAGCGGCTCGTTGAAGCGGCTCAGGATGCGGTGATGGAGCATGATGCGCATGTGCGGGTCACCACCGGGGGGTCTTGGGCGAGAACGAGGGCTCGAAGCGGCGCATGTAGCCGGTGTCGTCGCGGTCGCGCAGCCCGCAGTCGAGGTACTGCTGGTGAAGCCGGGCGAGCGCGTCCCGGTCGAGTTCCACGCCCAGGCCGGGGGTCGTCGGTACGGCGAGGCTGCCCTCGGTGAACCGCAGCGGCGTGGGGTCCACCACGTCCTCGTCCGGCCGTTTCCAGGGCCAGTGCGTGTCGCAGGCGTAGGTCAGGCGGGGGGTCGCGGCAGCCAGGTGGGTCATCGCCGCGAGGCTGATGCCCAGGTGCGAGTTGGAGTGCATCGACATCCCGAGCCCGAAGGTGTCGCAGATCGCGGAGAGCTGACCGCAGCGCCGCAGACCGCCCCAGAAGTGGTGGTCGGACAGCACGATGCCCACCGCTCCCCGCGCCACGGCCGGGGCGAGGTCGTCGAAGGAGACGACGCACATGTTGGTCGCGAGCGGCGTCGGGGCCCGTGCGGCCACGGAGGCCATGTTCTCGATGCCCTCGGTGGGGTCCTCGAGGTACTGCAGGACACCGTCCAGTTCGCGGGCGACGTGCAGGGAGGTCTCCGTACTCCAGGCGGCGTTGGGGTCCAGGCGCAGCGGAAGCCCGGGGAACGCCTCACGCAGTGCTCGGATCGCCGCGATCTCCTCGTCGGGCGGGAAAACACCGCCCTTGAGCTTGATGGACGAGAAGCCGTACGTGTCGATCATGCGGCGGGCCTGGTCGACCAGGCCCGCCGGGTCGAGGGCCGCTCCCCAGTCGTCGTCCTCCTGGCCGGGGTGCCCGGCCCACTTGTAGAAGAGGTACGCGCTGTAGGGGACCGCCGGGCGCACGGCTCCGCCGAGCAGGTCGGACACCGGCCGGCCGACGAGTTTGCCCTGGATGTCCAGGCAGGCGACGTCGAACGGCGACATGACGCGGTCCACGGTGCTGCTGCCGGTGACCATCCCGGACATGCCGTCGCCGCCCACGGTGTCGGTGCCCAGGGCACGCGCGGTCCGGGCGGTCAGGTCGTTGAGGCTCCAGACGTTCATGCCGACCAGTTCGGCGGCGGTCCGGCGCAGCCGCTCCAGGTGCGCCGTGCCGCCGTAGGTCTCGCCGATTCCGTGGACACCGCTGTCGGTGGTGATCTCCACGACCGTGCGCAGCGCATAGGGCTCGTGCACCCCGACCGTGTTGAGCAGGGCGTGGTCCCGGAAGGCCACGGGGGTCACCGTGACGTCGGCGATGCGTTCGTAGCTGCTGCCTGCCATCCAAGCCATCCTCATATGTAGTCGGCGTTCTCATTTGTAGACAGCGCACGCGGTGCTGTCAATCGGCGGGACGGACATCGGAGAGGTCGGCAAGGACGGCGGGCGGACGGACGACCGGGCCGCCCGCCGTGCGGTCGGCGGGCGGCGCACTCCGGCACCGGGGTGAGCAGGACCCCCTCCGTCATGAACCGCTCGAGGTTGCGCAGGGCCAGGTCCCCCATGGCCTCGCGCGTCTCCCGGGTGGCGCTGGCGATGTGCGGGAGCAGCACCACCCGGTCCGATGCGAGCAGTTCCTGCGGCACGTGCGGTTCGTCGGCGAAGACGTCGAGCGCCGCTCCGGCGATCCACCCCTCCCGTACCGCCGCGACCAGGGCGGTTTCGTCGACGACGCTTCCCCGGGCCACGTTGACCAGGTGGCCCTCGGGGCCCAGCGCGTCGAGCACCGCCGCCGAGACGAGCCCCTCGGTGCCCGCGCCGCCCGCCACGGTGACGACGAGCGCGTCGCAGGCCTCGGCCAGCGCCTCGGCGGTGGGCAGATGCCGGTGGGGAACACCGGGGACCGGGACGCGCGAGCAGTAGGCGATCTCCGCACCGAACCCCTCGAGCCTGCGCGCGACGGCCCGGCCGATGCGGCCGAGTCCGAGGATGCCGACCCGCTTGCCGCTCACCCGGGCGGCCGGCGGGAAGGGCGCGTGGGTCCATTCGCCGGCACGCACGTACCGGTCGGCGGCCGACATCCGGCGCATGACGTCGATCAGGGCCCCGACGGCGAGGTCGGCCACGCAGTCGGTGAGCACGTCGGGGGTGTTGCTGACGTCGATGCCCCGCGCCCTGGCCCGGACCACGTCGGTGGTGTCGTAGCCGACACCGAAGTGCACGACGGCGCGCAGGCGCGGGAGCGCGTCCATCAGGGCGTCGCCGACACCGATCCGCGCGCTGGTCACCGCCGCGACCACGTCGTCGCCGTGGTCGCGCAGACGGGCGGCCGGATCGGGCAGCTCGTGCAGACGCACCGTCCGGTAGCGCTCGGACAGCGCCCGTTCCAGGGAGGGGAGCAGCGGGGACACCTGGAGCACGGCACCCGGGCCGGGCCGGACCCCGGCGGCGGTGGCGGTGGCGGTGGCGGTGGCGGAATGGGACATGGTGGTCTCCCGGCGTTGGAGGATGCCGATCACGGGCATCCGGGGATGGGCGGGGAGCTGCGCGGAACATCCGATGCCGCGAATGTCTTGACGCTGCCACAGCACCGGTTTAGCTTCGGCGTTCACGGATGCAGACCGAGTACGCAAGTGTAGACAGCTTGTCGCAGCCGGCCCTGACCCCGTACTCGGAGCCCACACATCAGCACTTCCCCCGGAGACGCCGACGATGAAGTCCCCCTCCGTTTCGTCCACCCGTCGCGCCCCCCGCGGGCGGCCCCGGCCGGCGTCCGCGATGCTGCTGGCGGGCACCGTGCTGCTGTCCAGCGGGTGTGCCGTGGCCAACAGTGCGGGCGGCGAGGCAGGCCGCGCAGACGGCAGCACCCTGCGGGTGGTGCTCACCCAGGAACCGCCGACGCTGGAACCGTGCGAGGCCTCACTGACCGGCACCGGAGTGGTGGTCCGGTCCAACATCACCGAGCCGCTGGTCGAGCGCGATCCAGAGTCCGGTGAGCTGCACCCCCTGCTGGCCACCGGCTGGCAGCAGACCGGAGAGCGCACCTGGTCCTTCGACATCCGGGACGGAGTGAGCTTCCAGAACGGCGAACCCTTCACCGCCGAGGACGCCGCCTTCTCCATCGACCGGGCGGTCAACTCCGACCTCGCCTGCAACGTCGAGGGCTACGTCTTCGGCAACGACGACCTCGAGGTGAAGGCGGTCGGCGACAGCCGGCTGACCGTCACCACCGCGAAACCCGATCCCATCCTTCCGCTGCGTCTGAGCTTCGTGGAGATCGTGCCGCGCACCACCGGCACCGAGGCCAAGGTGCGCATCCCGGTCGGCACCGGCCCCTACGCCGTCCGCTCCTGGCAGCCCGGGGCGGCGATCTCGCTCGAGCGCCACGACGGCTACTGGGGCGAGGCCCCGTCCTTCGCGCGGGCCCGCTACGTCTGGCGCAGCGACGCCAGTGTGCGCGCCGCCATGATCGACAAGGGCGAGGCGGAGATCGCCGTGGCCCTGGACCCCACGGAGGCGGAGAAGGACACGACGGCCGTCTTCCCCAACAACGAGACGACCGCCCTGCGTCTCGACGGCCGTGAGGCGCCGCTCGACGACCTGCGGGTGCGCCGGGCGATCGATCTGGCCGTGGACCGCCAGGGCATCATCGACGCCCTGCTCGGCGGTCTCGCCGAACCGGCCGGCCAGCTGGTCCCGCCGGGGGTGGTGGGACACGGCGAGGAGATCGAACCGCCCCGGCAGGACGTGGCCGCGGCCCGGAAGCTGGTCGAGGCGGCGGCGGCCGACGGGGTGCCCACCGACCGGGCCATCACCCTGGTCGCCCGCAACGGCATGTTCGCCGGGGTGTCGGAGACGGCGGAGGCCCTGCAGTACCAGATGGAGCGGATCGGGCTGAACGTGCGGGTCCGGATGGCCGACACCGCGACCCAGCTCCAGTACCAGCTGCGGCCGCTGCCCGAGAACGTCGGACCCATCGCCCTGCTGATCATGCACGGCAACCAGGCCGGTGACGCGGCGTTCACCACCAGCCAGTACCTGCTGAGCGACGGGCCCCAGTCCACGTTCGGCACGAAGGACCTCGACCGGCGCGTCGCCGAGGCTGGCCTGCTGTCCGGCGAGGAACGCCAGACGGCGTTCGCCGATCTGCTCACCGTGCAGAACGAGTCCGTCGTCCAGTACACCCACATCGCCCACATGAGCGGGCTGCTCGGTCTGTCACCGTCGATCCGGTACCGGCCGAACTCCGCCACCGGGGACGAACTACGGCTGGCCGAGGTCGGCCGGGCCGGGGCGGAGAAGCACTGACATGTTCCCTTTCCTGCGCAAACGCATCATCTCCAGCGCCATCCCCCTGGTCTGCGTGGTCCTGGGTGTGTTCTTCCTGGCACGCATGACCGGGAACCCGGTCGACCTCTATCTGCCCCTGAGCGCCACCGCCGAGCAGCGCGCGGAGTTCTCCGAGGCGCAGGGCTTCGACCTCTCGATCCCGGCGCAGCTGTGGAGCTACCTCGTCGACGCCGCGCAGATGGACTTCGGCACCTCGCTGAGGACCGGGCAGTCGGCCACGTCCATGGTGCTCGACGCCTTTCCCGTCACCCTTCAGCTCGCCGGCGTGACCATGCTGCTGGCGATCACCGGAGCGGTGCTGGTGGGCAGTCTGGCCGCCTACCGCCCCAACTCCCTGATGGACCGGATCGCCAGCCTGACGTCGATGACCGCCGCCAGCATCCCCGACTTCTGGTTCGCGGTGATGGGCGTGCTGGTCTTCGGCGTGAGCCTGGGCCTGCTGCCGACCTCGGGCACGCTGGGCGGGCCCGAGATCTGGATCCTGCCCATCGCGACCCTGCTGATCCGCCCGTTCGGTGTGCTGGTGCAGGTGGTCCGCGGCAGCATGGTCTCCGCGCTGTCCGCGCCGTACGTCAAGGTCGCCCGGAGCAAGGGGGCCGCACCCCGGCGGGTGATCTTCGGTCACGCCCTGCGCAACGCGGTGACGCCGGTCCTGACCGTGGCGGGGGACCTGGCGGTGGGCCTGGTCAACGGCGCGGTGATCGTCGAGACGATCTTCGGCTGGCCCGGCATCGGCAAACTCATGATCGACTCCATCCTCCAGCGGGACTTCGCGGTCCTCCAGGCAGCGGTGCTGCTGACCGCCGTGACGATCTTCGCGCTGAACATCCTCGTCGACGTCTGCCACGCGCTGACCGACCCCCGTGTACGTCAGGCGGTGCCGGCATGAGCGAAGGAAGCACCATGACCCCGGAGAAGTCCTCCGCCCCCGACGGCGCCGTCCCGGCCCGCGGCCGGACGCCGCGCTGGTGGCAGCTGCTGGGCCGGGACCGGGCCGCCGCCGCAGGGGCGGTCGTCCTCACGCTGGTCGCCCTCGTGGCGGTCTTCGGCCGGCTGTTCATCGGCGACCACGCGCGGCGCCAGGACCTGGACGCGTCCCTGCGCCCGCCGTCCCTGGACCACGGACTGTTCGGGGTGCTCGGCACCGACGTCCTGGGGCGCAGCATGCTGGCCCGGCTCGTCGAGGCGGCGGCGACGACCCTGTCGGTGGCCGTCCCGGCGGTGCTGTGCTCCCTGCTGATCGGTTCCGTCGTCGGACTGTGGGCCGGCTATCACGGCGGACGCCGCGAGAGCGTGGCCATGCGGATCGCCGACGTCATCCTCAGCTTCCCCTCGCTGCTGGTCGCGGTGGTCGTGCTGTACGTGTTCTCCCCCAGCGCGCTGAACATCGTGCTGATCCTGGCCGTGGCCCGGATCCCGGTGTACCTGCGGACCGCGCGGGCGGAGGCGGCCGAGCTGCGGAGCCGGCTGTTCGTCGACGCGGCACGGACGTTCGGCACACCCAGCCACATGATCGTCCACCGGCACGTCCTGCCGATCGCCCTGCCGACACTGCTGACCGTCGCCACGCTCGACTTCTGCTTCGTGATGCTCACCGAGTCCTCGCTCAGCTTCCTCGGCATCGGGATCCAGCCGCCGGACGTGAGCTGGGGCCTGATGGTCGCGCAGGGACGCCAGTACCTCCAGACCGCCTGGTGGATCACGGTGCTGCCGGGGCTCGCGATCGTGCTCACCACCGTGTCCGCCACCGTGCTCGCCGCCTGGGCCCGCATCGCCACCGACCCCGCCCAGCGCTGGCGCCTGACGCTGCGTACGAAGCGCCGGAACACCCCGGCCGCCGTCCCTCCGGAGATGATCTCGTGACGACCGCCACCAGCCACTCCCCGTCCGCCACGGACACCGTCCCCGCCCTCGAGGTCGAAGGGCTGTGCGTGGACCTGGAGACACCCTCGGGAACGCTACGCGCCGTCGACGGCGTCAGCTTCAGCGTCCGTCACGGCCGCACCCTGGCCCTGCTGGGCGAGTCCGGCTGCGGCAAGTCGATGACCGCGCTGGCGACGGTCGGCCTGCTGGACCCCGCGGCCGACGTGACCGGCGGTGCCGTCCGGGTCAGGGGCGACGACATCCTGCGCATGAGCCCGGCCGAGCGCCGCAAGCTGGCCGGCCCCGTCCTGTCGATCGTCTTCCAGGACGCCCTGACCGCCCTCAACCCGGTGCAGCCGGTGGGCCGGCAGATCGGCGAGCCCTTCCGCATCCACCGGGGCCTGTCCCGGCGTCAGGCGCAGGAGAAGGCGATCGAGCTGATGACCCGCGTGGGCATCCCGGAGCCGCGGCAGCGGGCCCGTTCCTATCCGCACCAGTTCTCCGGCGGTATGCGCCAACGCCTGCTGATCGCCATGGCCGTCGCGCTCGCCCCCGACGTGCTCGTCGCCGACGAGCCCACCACCGCCCTGGACGTGACCGTGCAGGCGCAGATCATGCGGCTGCTGCGGGACCTCCAGGACGAGGGGGACATGGCCGTCGTCCTGATCACCCACGACCTGGCCGTGGTCGCCCAGCACGCGGACGACGTGACCGTGATGTACGCGGGCACGGTCGTGGAGAACGGCCCGGTGCGCGACGTCTTCTCCGCTCCCCGCCACCCCTATACCCGAGGGCTGCTCGACTCGGTTCCGGAGGGCGCCGAGCGAGGCCGCCCGCTGCCCGCCGTGCCCGGCAGCCCGCCCGAACTGAGCGCGGTGCCCTCCGGCTGCGTGTTCCAGGCCCGGTGCCCGCTGGTCCGGGAGCGCTGTGTCAAGGAGCGGCCGTCCCTGCGCGCGGCGGGCGACGGCCGCTCCGCCGCCTGCCACTTCTCCGAGGAGCTCGACCGTGACTGAGTCCCCTTCCACCACCGCCGCTCCCGGGGCCCGGGCAGGAGACCCGCGGGAGGACGTGCCGCTGCTCGAGGTCCGCGGTGTCACCAAGACCTTCGGCCACGGCCGTCGCCGGCTGACCGCCGTGGACGGGGTGGACCTACGGATCGGCCGGGGGCGGACGCTCGGGCTCGTCGGCGAGTCGGGCTGCGGGAAGTCCACCCTGGCCCGGATCCTGCTCGGGCTGGAGCGGCCGGACTCGGGCACGGTGCGGTTCGACGGCACCGACCCCTTCGCCCTGCGCGGCAAGGAGCTGCTGGCCTGGCGCCGCCGGGTGCAGATGGTCTTCCAGGACCCCTTCGCCTCGCTCAACGCGCGCATGTCGGCCGCCGATCTGATCGGTGAGCCCTGGCGCACCCACAAGGACGTGGTGCCGGGGGCGAAGGCCCGCGAGAAGCGGATCCGTGAGCTGCTGGCCCTGGTCGGGCTGCGGGACAGCGATGCCCACCGCTTCCCCGACGAGTTCTCCGGCGGCCAGCGCCAGCGCATCGGCATCGCCCGCGCGCTGGCCCTGGACCCCGATCTCATCGTGTGCGACGAGCCGGTCTCCGCCCTCGACCTGTCCGTGCAGGCACAGGTGCTGAACGTGCTCTCGGATCTGCGGACCCGTCTCGGGGTCACCTATGTGTTCATCTCCCACGACCTGTCCGTGGTGCGCCACGTCTCCGACCAGGTGACGGTGATGTACCTGGGCAAGGTGATCGAGCACGGGGACACCGACGACGTCTTCGACCGGCCGCAGCACCCGTACACCGCCGCATTGATGTCGGCCGCGCCGGTCCTGGAGCCGTCCCGTGCCCCGGACCGGCCCGAGATCCGGCTCCGGGGTGAGGTCCCCTCGCCCTTCGACATCCCTTCCGGGTGCCGTTTCCGCACCCGCTGCTGGCGCGCCGAGGACGTGTGCGCGACGCAGGTGCCCCCGCTCGTACGCCGGGAGACCGACAGCACGGTGGACGGCACGGCGGACGGTGGTGCCGACCGCCACACGGCCCTGTGCCACTTCCCCCTGGAGGCAGAGTCCGCGTGGGCATGACCGGCCCGGAGTTCGCGCTGCTCTCGACGACGGTGGTCGTCGGCGCCCTGCTCCAGGTCTCCGTGGGCTTCGGCCTGGGCATGATCGCCGCACCGGTCTTCTCTCTCGTGGACCCGTCGCTCACCCCGTCGGTGGTCCTGGTGCTGGCCGCCGGGGTGACGGCGGCGGTGCTGGTGCGCGAGCGCGGCCGGGCGGACCTGCGCGGCTGCGGCTGGGCGCTCGTCGGGCGGATGCCGGGAGTGCTGGCGGGCGCGCTGCTCGTGGCCGTGCTCTCCGCCCGTCACCTCGCCCTCCTCGTCGCCGGGATGGTCCTCGCCGGCGTCGTGGTGAGTCTGGCCGGCTTCGTGCCGCGGCAACGGCGCGGCTCGGTGCTGGTGGCCGGTATGGCGTCCGGTCTGATGGGCACGGCGACGTCCATCGGCGGGCCGCCCATGGCCATGGTGTGGCAACGGCTGACCGGGCCGGAACTGCGGGCCACGATGAGCGCGTTCTTCCTCGTCGGCTCCCTGATGAGCCTCGCCGCGCTGGGGGCGGCCGGGGCGGTCGGGGCCGGCACCCTGCGCAGCACCGTGCTGCTCGCGCCCGCCGCAGCGGCCGGAGTACTGCTCGCCCGCCCGCTGTCCCGCCGGTTGGACGTGCGCCGGACCCGGGCGGTCGCCATGGTGCTCGCCGTGGCCGGCGCCTCGGTGCTGGTGCTGCGGCAGTTCGTCTGACCCTTGCTCGACCGGCCGGGCCGCGCCGTCGGGCTCTGCCTCGATTCGCCGGCGCCCGGCCCCGGTTCACCGGCTGCCGGGGGCCTCGGCGATGGTCACCACCCGGGCCCACCCGGGTGGTGCGTCCGGACGGTACTCGGGGTTGTCCTCGTCGTACGAGGAGACGTCCGCGCGGCGGCGCGGGAACAGGCCGACCACCGTCCGGCACCAGGGCCGGCTGTCCGGCCAGGGGGTCTGGCCGTCGGTCAGCACCACGAGGGCGTCCGGCCGGGGACGCGACCGGAGGGCCGTGGCGAAGCCCGTGCGCAGATCCGTACCGCCGCCGCCCACCAGCGGTATCCCCTCGGCACGGCACGGGGACCGCACGGCTGTGGCCGCCGCGTCGCACGAGACCACCGACACCATGTCGCGGCGGCCGCCCACCGCCTGGGAGATCGCCGCGACCTCCCGGAGCGCGCTGCCCAGTTCGGCGTCGCTGACCGAGCCGGAGGTGTCGATGACCACCGCGACGCGGGGCGGTGTGCGCCGCAGGCTCGGCAGCACGACGCCGGGCAGGCCGGCCGAGCGCCGTCCGGGCCGGCCGTAGGAATAGTCGTCGCCCCTCCCGGAGCCGGAGACCGCCGCGCGCAGTGCCGCACCGAGCAGTTCCCGCCAGGGCTGTGGTGGCTGGAACGCCTCCTCGGCCCATCGCTGCCAGCTCTTGGGAACGTCGCCCGGCCGGGCGTTGATGCCCTGCGAGACCCGGAAGCGGACGGCGTCGCGTTCCTGTTCGCTGAGGCCGTGCGCACCGTCCGGCCCGAGGTCCCACTCCCGTTCCAGTCCGTCGGCGCCGCTCCCGCAGTCCAGCCAGGCCATGCCCTGGGTGTACGGCCCGAGCCGGAACTGGCCCAGACAGTCCTCCATCAGCTCTCCGGCCGAAAGCCGCAGGCTCCTCGGCGTGATCGCGCCCTCTGGCCGGACCAGGCCGTCGCCGAACACGTCGTCGTTGATCTCGCAGTCCGCCGCGATGTTCATCCGCAGCCGCTCCGCCGGACCGGTCAGGTGGTGCGCCCGTGCGTACCGGTCACAACGCCCGTGGTGGTCGCGCAGCAGGTGCGACACCTCGTGCACCCAGACACCGGCGAGTTCCTCCCCGGGGGTGCGGTCGACGAAGTCCGGCGACACGTAGCACCGCCGGTACCGGTCGACGGCCATCGTCGGTACCCGCGCCGACGCGACGGGGTGCAGGGCGAACACAGTGCCGTCGCCAGGTACGGCCGGGCGCGGGCGGCGTGCAGCCGGGCGGCGAGGAGCTTGTCGACGTCGAGGGCGGAGGCGGGAGCGGGTGGTTGTGTCGCGGGGCGGGTGCGCGTGCTGTCGGCGCGCGTGGCGTGGATGTCCGTGGTGCCCATGTCCGGGGTGCGCCTGCCCGGGGCGCGGGTGTGCGGGGTCATCGGCCTGCCCTCGCGGGGGTGACGGAGCGGGCCGCGGTCCGGTCGGCCCGACGGGACAGGGCGGCCACTCCGGTGAGGCGTTCGATCGCCTCCGGTACGTCCCAGTCCTCCCGGCGCAGGGTGGCGAGGGTGGTGGCGGGGACGACCACGAGGTACACCGGGCCGGACCCGGAGCCGGGCCCGAGGCCGTCACTGCCGTCGCCTCCGTCACCGCCGTACCGGGCCAGGGCGATGGTCAGTCCCGGACGCAACAGTCCGTCGGGGGCGATCCTCGGCAGCTGCCAGCGCAGCAGGTCGGGTGCCAAGTGGCGCAGGTCGGACCGGACTTCGTTCGTGAGGTCCCGGCCGTGGGTGCGGGTCAGGGAGCGCAGATCGAGGTCGGCGTCGATGCCCGCGGCGGCACAGGCCCCCGCCCAGTCGCCGACGTGACGGCGGGCGGTCGCGGTCTCGATCATGGAGGGCGGCACGGCGAACTTCCGCACGCGCAGCCAGAGGGAAAGGCGGGTGTCCCCGTTCGCGGTCGGTGTGAGCATCAGCACTCACCTTGCGCGGACGGAACCCCCGTTCTCTGAACTCTCCGAACGAAGTGAGTGATCATCAGCAGGAGCATAACTGCCCTGCCCCTGCGCGGCCCAGTGATTATTCTCCGCTCTCCCCTGCCGGCCCCGCGAATCCCGAACCGGGAACTCCGTAACCCGCCCCCCCTCGGCGGCCGTGGAGTTCATCCGTGCGGCGCGATCACGACGCCCGGCCGACCCGAACGTTGACGGGCCGTTAAGCCGGCCGTGGTGTGAAGGCGCGGACGACACGGGCATCTTCTTGTCATGCACCTGTGGCCCGGTGGTCGGGTCACAGTCTCTGGAGGTGTGGGATGCACCGCAAGCTCGCCACCGCTCTGGCCACCTCGGCTCTCGCCGCCGTCAGTGTCCTGGGCACCGCCACCGTCGCCGAGGCCGCTCCCTCCGACAAGCCGCGGGTCCTCTCCGGCTGGACGCAGACCAGCGCGTCGAGCTACAACCAGTGGGTCGCCGCCCGGTCCAACCAGGCCGCCTGGGCCGCCTACGGGTTCGACTGGAGCACCGACTACTGCTCCACCTCCCCCGACAACCCGTTCGGCTTCCCCTTCTCGACCTCCTGCGCACGCCACGACTTCGGTTACCGCAACTACAAGGCCGCCGGCTCCTTCGACGCCAACAAGGCACGCCTCGACAGCGCCTTCCACGAGGACCTCAAGCGCGTCTGCGCCCGCTACACCGGCGGCACGAAGACCGCCTGCAACAGCACCGCGTGGACCTACTACCAGGCGGTCAGGGCCTTCGGCTGACAACTCCGACAGCTCGACAGCTCCGAGAACCCGGTACGAACGGGCCCGGTGCCGCCGGTTGCCCAGGGCTCCGGCGGCACCCCGCTTCCTCTTCCGCTACCGCCGGCTGCGCACGAGCACGTACAGGAAGTACGGCGTGCCGATGACGGCCGTCATGAGGCCGGCGCCCAGTTGGGCCGGTGCGATCACGGTGCGGCCCAACAGGTCGGCGGTGCACACCAGTACGGCCCCGAGCAGCACCGCGACCGGAAGCACGCGGGTGTGCCGGCGTCCGACGAGGGCCCGTGCCGCGTGCGGGGCGACCAGGCCCACGAACCCGATGGTGCCCGCGGCGGCCACCGCGGTGGCGGTGAGCAGGACGCTGACGACGAGGAAGCCCAGCCGGCCGCGCGCCAGCCGGAGTCCCAGGAGCCGCGGGGTGTCCTCGTCGAGGGAGACCAGGTCGAGTTCCCGGTGCCGTACGGCCGCCACCGCGAGGCCGACGACGAGGACGGCGGCCGGCGGCAGGACGTCGGGCATGGTCCGGCCGTAGGTCGAGCCCGACAGCCAGGTGAGGGCCTTCGTGGCGTTGAACGGGTCGGTGAGCACGATCAGCAGACTGATCAGGGCCGTCGTCCCGGCCGCCGCACCGACGCCGACGAGCACCAGCCGGTTCTGCCGGAAGCCTCCGCGAGCCGCGAGCCCGAAGACGACGACGGCGGTGACGGCGGCCCCCGCGAACGCCGCCCCGGCGACGCTCCACGCCCCGGCGACGGGCACCGTCGTCACGAGGATCACCGCGCCGAGCGCGCCGCCGCCCGAGACGCCCAGGACCGAGGGCTCCGCGAGCGGGTTGCGGGTGACGGCCTGCACCAGGGTGCCGGCGAGCGCCAGGGCCGCCCCCGCGAAGATCGCGGCGAGGACGCGCGGGACCCGGGTGTCGAGGACGAAGGAGACGGTCCGGCCGGCCCGGCCCTGCATCCAGTTGAACACGTCGCCCAGCAGGAGCATGCTGTCGCCGACGAGCGTCGCGGCGATCGTCAGACCGACCAGGGCGACGGTCAGCACGACGAGCCAGGCCACGAAGACGGCGCGGCTGCGGATCCGCAGCCTGTCCGGCGCGGGCGAGCCCGCGGTGTCACGGAGCCGGGCCGCCATGACGACCAGGAACACCGCGCCGACGAGGCTGGTGACGACGCCGGTGGGCACCGCGACGGAGATGTCGGCGCTCACGAACGTACGCAGCAGCACGTCCGCCCCGAGGACCAGCGCCGCGCCGACCAGCCCGGCGACCGGCACGCCCGCCCGCAGCCGGTGGATACCGCGGAACCAGCGCGCCAGGGGCCGGACCAGGGCAGGGGCGCACAGGCCGACGAACCCGATGGGACCGGCGAGGGTGACGGCCGCCGCGGAGAGCAGCGTCGCCAGGACCACCGCGGTGACGCGGGTCGCGCGCACCGGGACGCCCAGTCCGCGGGCCGCGTCGTCGCCGAGGGCGAGGGCGTCGACCCGGCGGGCGACGAGCAGCAGGCCGGCCAGGCCGACGACCGCGACGGGCAGCATCTGGAGCACGCCGTCGAAGCCGTTCTGGGCGATGCTGCCCTGGTTCCACTGGTACAGGCCCTCGGTCTGCTCCGGGAACAGCAGCAGCAGGCCCTCGGTGACGGCCGTGAGGCCGAGGGCGAGCGCGGTGCCGGCGAGCACCAGCCGTACCGTTCCGGACCCGAGCCCGGACAGTCCGAGGACGACGGCCGCCGCCGCGAGGCCGCCGGCGAAGGCGACGCCGGAGGAGGCGAGCAGGGGCAGCGGGACGCCGGTGACGGCGACGACGCCGAGGGCGAGGTAGGAGCCCGCGTTGACGGCAAGGGTGTCCGGGGAGGCCAGGACGTTGCGGCTGACGGCCTGCAGGGCGAGGCCGGCCATGCCGAGCGCGGCGCCCACCAGCAGCCCGGCGGCCATCCGGGGCAGCCGTGAGGCGATGACGACGGACGCGTCGGTCGGGTCGGCGCGGCCGGTGAGCGCCTTGAGGACCTCGGCCGGGCCGACGGCCGCCGTGCCCTGGGTGATGTCGACGACGGCGAGGGCGGCGACCAGGAGCACGAGTGCCCCGGTCACCACGGCCGCGCCCGTCCGGGACGGGGCCGGGGCCGGCGCCGTCTTCGGACGGACGGGACCGGGCGTGGCGGTGACGGCCATCGCGCTACTTCGTCAGTGCCTCGACGACGGCGTCGGTGTACGCCCCCATCGAGCCGGGACCGCCGAACATCCAGATGCCGTCGGACAGCCGGTGGACGTCACCGGCCTTCACGAACGGCAGGGACTTCCACACGGAGTTCTCGGCGAGCTGGTTGCCGAACGGGTCGCTGTTGGCGTCCCCGTCGCTGCCGATGTACGCGAACTGCACGTCCTTGCCCAGGTCGGTCAGCCCTTCGACATCGGTGGCGGCCAGGCCGTAGGCCTTGTCGCCCTCCATCTTCCAGGCGTTCTTCAGCCCGAGCCGCTCATTGACCGCCCCGATGAGGGAGCCGGAGGTGTAGGGGCGCACGGAGACCTGGTTGGAGGTGACGTAACCGTCGGCGAAGGCGATCTCGGCACCGTCCAGACCCGCGCCGGCCAGGGCCTCCTTGCCCTCGGCGAGCTTCGCGTCGAAGTCCTTCTTCAGCGTGGCCGCCTGCTCGGTGGTGCCGGTGGCCTTCGCGATGAGGTCGACGTTCTCGAGCATCCGGCCTATCTGGTCGGATGCGTCGGCGGACGTGACCGTGAGGACGGGGGCGACCTCGCGCAGCTGCTTGACGGCATTGGGCTGCAGGTCGCTGGTGGCGACGATGAGATCGGGCTTCAGCGAGGCGATGGTGTCCATGCTGGGCTCGCCGCGGGTGCCGACGTCCTCGGGCTCGTTGGTGAGCGGGACGGCGGTGTTCCAGGTCTTGTAGCCCTTGACGTCGGCGACCCCGGCCGGTTCGACACCGAGCGAGATCAGGGTCTCGACGACGTTCCACTCGGTGCCGACGACGTTCTTGGCGGGGCCGTCGAGTTCGACCTCGGTACCGGAGGCGTCGGTCAGGGTGATGGGCTCGGCGGACTCCTTCGCCTCGGTGGCGGCGGGTTCGGTGGTTCCGCAGGCGGTGAGCAGGAGAACCGTGGCGGCCACGGGCGCGGTGAGCAGGAGGCGTCTCATGAGAGGGTGCTGAGCCTTTCGGTGCGGGTGTGATGGCGGCCGATCGCGCGGGTGCGCAGCCGGCCGGTGAGCGGGTCGGTGCCGACCTCGACCCGGATGCCGTAGACCTCGGTCAGGCGCTGCGGCGTCAGGACCTCCTCGGGCGTGCCCTCGGCGACGATGCGTCCCTCGGCGAGCAGTACGATCCGGTCGGCCACGGCCGCCGCCTGGTCGAGGTCGTGCAGGACGACGCCGACGGCGATGCCGTGGTCGTCCGCCAGATCGCGGACCAGGTCGAGGAGTTCGATCTGGTAGCGCAGGTCGAGGTAGGTGGTGGGTTCGTCGAGGAGGAGGACTCCGGTCTCCTGGGCCAGGCAGCCGGCCAGCCAGACGCGCTGGAGCTGTCCGCCGGAGAGGTGTTCGGCGCCGCGGTCGGCGAGTCCGGCGACGCCCGTCATGGTGAGGGCGCGGTCGACGGCGGCGCGTCCGCCGGGGTCGGCGCCGCCCCAGCGGCCCCGGTGGGGGTAGCGGCCGAACTCGACGACGTCGCGCACGCTCAGACCGCTGGGCGTGGGCCGTCCCTGCAGCAACAGGGCCACGCGGCGGGAGAACTCACGAGGGCTCAGGGCCAGGCCGTCGGTGTCGGTGTCGATCGTGAGCGTGGCCCGACGGGGCGACTGGAGCCGCGCGACGGTGCGCAACAGGGTCGACTTGCCGCTGCCGTTGGGACCGACCAGCGCCGTCACTTCGCCGGGCCGCAGGGTCAGCGCCGCGGCGTGGACGACGTCCACGCCGTCGTACGCCACGGTCACATCGGTCGCCGCCAGTTCATGGCCACGCAGGCCCGGGGGCGCCTCTTCACCAGGTTTCACGCCGCAAGGTTAGCCTACCCTTAGTTTGCGTTATCCAGCAGTGACCTGCCTGCGGCCGCGCTCCCGGTCCGTCGTGTCGCCGTACCGTCGTGCCGGGAGCCCTCAGTACCCGTCGGGCCTCCCCTGCAGAAACCCCGAACCCGGTTGTCCCGGGCGGCCGTTCATCCCTCGTACGTGTGGAGAGCGGCCGCGGGTATCGCCCGGACGGGTGACGGCCGGCCGGATGAGGACCGCCGCGCCGATACGGTTTCGCGGTGTCCACGACCTCCACCGCAGCGCAGTCATGGAACGCGCAGTCATGGAACTCCGCCGATCTGGGTTCCGTCGTCGTCATGGCCTGGCGCAGGGAAGCACCGGACGGCGGCATTCCCTTCCTTCTCGCCTGCTCCCTGGGGAACGGGGCGCGCGGCCCGGACGTCACCGCGGACGCCGTACGGCACCTGCTGCGCGGGGCCGGCCTGTCTCCCCGGGGCCGCCTCGTCGACGCCACCGAGGAGACCGGCCCGTCCGGTGTCGTCGTCGTACCGGGCGCGGCTGCGCTCGCCATGCCGGGCTTCGACGCCCAGTTCGTCCCACCGCCGAAGTGGGCCGACGCCGCCGGCGAACGCGGGTACGTGTACCTCGTCTTCACCACCCGGCCCTGGCCCCCCGGCGCCGAGCCCGGCGACCTCGCGACCCTGGACGCGTTCACCTCGGACCAGGACACCCTGCGGTCCGCCGCCCACGTCCTGCTGCCCGCCCGCACCCTGCGCGACGGCTGACCGCGTGCGGCGGCGCGCCGGGCCGGATCAGGACCGGATCAGAACAGGTGCTCCTGCTCGGCGGGTGCGCCGCCGCGTGGGGGGCGGCGCGGGCCGGTGCGCCGGGCCGGCGCGGCCTCGCCGAACAGGGGCGCCGTGCCGTACTCGTCGGGCTCCGCCGGGACCACGACGGGTCCGGTGCCCACGTTCAGGCACAGCGGAGCGTCCCGGTCGAAATCTCCTGGCGTCATGTCCGTCCAGTCGCATTCCTGGCGCTCGCTCACCGACGCTCCGCTCCCCGTCCGTGCTTTCTGTCCGGCTTCCCGGCCCCTCATTGTTCCCGTACCCGGGCCGGGTGTCAGCGGGTGCCCTCTCGCGAGGAGGCGTGGCCCTGCACTCGGCCAGGCTATCGCCCGTCCGCCGCTTCCCGATCATGCCTCCGCGGCCACGCCGCGTACCGCCCGAGCCCTTTCCCGCGGACGTACCCCGGCAGGGAGACGTACGTCACACCCCGGGTCTGTCACACCTCGGCGGGCTGTCCCGTCAGGAGTGCGTCACCGCAATCGCGACTCAGGAGATCACCATGGACGCCCGTCTCGACTTCTTCGGCAACGCACTCGGCGCCAAGGTGCTGAAGCACATCAACTCGGCGGGCAGGGCGGCGTCCGACTCGGGCCTGCCGCACGCCACCCAGGAACTGGTGAAGATCCGCGCCAGCCAGATCAACGGCTGCGGCTTCTGCACCGACATGCACACCAAGGACGCCGTCCACGCCGGTGAGACCGCCCAGCGTCTCCACCTCGTCGCCGCCTGGCGCGAGGCCACCGTCTTCACCGAGGCCGAACGCGCCGCACTCGAACTCGCCGAACAGGGCACTCGTATCGCCGACGCCGCCGGCGGCGTCACCGACGAGGCATGGGCCGACGCGGCCAAGCACTACGACGAGGACCAGCTCGTCGCCCTCGTCTCCCTCATCGCCGTCATCAACACCTACAACCGCATCAACGTCATCAACCAGCAGCCCGCCGGCGACTACCAGCCCGGCCAGTTCGGCTGACGGGCGCCTGCCCGCTCCCCCGACTGACGACCCCGGTGACCGGTACCGGCGGGGCCGGCCCCGGAGCGGCGATCGGGCCGGCCG
>NZ_JBHXQZ010000127.1:0-19566 GCF_042717095.1 Streptomyces sp. NPDC058632
GGACCTGGCCGACCGGCCAGGTCCGGGACTCCGCCCCCGTCCCGCGCGTCACACTGTGACGGTCACGCCTCCCGGGCGCCCGCGTACATCTCGTCGATCAGGTGCTTGTACTGGCGCTCCACCACCGGGCGCTTCAGCTTCAGGCTCGGGGTGATCTCGCCGTGTTCGATGTCGAGGTCGCGGGGCAGGATGCGGAACTTCTTGATGGTCTGCCAGCGCTGGAGGCCCTCGTTGAGCTCCTTGACGTAGCCGTCGACCATCTCGACCGTGGCGGGCGCGGCGACGATCTCCGCGTACGGCTTGCCCTCCAGGCCGTTCTCCTGCGCCCAGGCCGCGAGGGCCGTCTCGTCGAGGGCGATGAGGGCGGTGCAGTAGTTGCGGTCGGCGCCGTGCACCAGGATGTTGGAGACGTACGGGCACACCGCCTTGAACTGGCCCTCGACCTCGGCGGGCGAGATGTACTTGCCGCCGGAGGTCTTGATGAGGTCCTTCTTGCGGTCGGTGATCCGCAGGTAGCCGTCGGGCGACAGCTCGCCGATGTCACCGGTGTGGAACCAGCCGTCGGACTCCAGGACCTCGGCGGTCTTCTCGGGCAGCCCGTGGTAGCCCTCCATGATGCCGGGGCCGCGCAGCAGGATCTCGCCGTCGTCCGCGACGCGCACCTCGGTGCCGGGCAGCGGCTTGCCGACGGTGCCGGTGCGGTAGGCCTCGCCCGGGTTCACGAAGGAGGCCGCGGAGGACTCGGTGAGTCCGTAGCCCTCCAGGATGTGGATCCCGGCGCCGGCGAAGAAGTAGCCGATGTCGGGCGCGAGGGCCGCCGAACCGGAGATGCAGGCGCGCAGGTTGCCGCCGAACGCGTCGCGGATCTTGGCGTAGACCAGCTTGTCGGCGACGTTGTGCTTGGCGGTGAGGCCGAAGGGGGCGCCGGCGGTACCGGTGCGGCGGAAGTTGTCCTGGGTGACCTTGGCGTACTCGCGGGCCACGCCAGCGGCCCACTGGAAGATCTTGTACTTGGCGCCGCCGCCGGCCCGTGCCTTGGCGGCGACCCCGTTGTAGACCTTCTCGAAGATGCGCGGGACGGCCGCCATGTAGGTCGGCCGCACCACCGGCAGGTTCTCGATGATCTTGTCGACGCGGCCGTCGACGGCGGTGACGTGACCGACCTCGATCTGGCCCGAGGTGAGGACCTTGCCGAAGACGTGCGCGAGCGGCAGCCACAGGTACTGCACGTCGTCCGCGTGGACGAGGCCCGTCGCGGCGATCGCCTTCGCCATGTACGCCCAGTTGTCGTGCGGCAGGCGGACGCCCTTGGGGCGGCCGGTGGTGCCCGAGGTGTAGATGAGGGTGGCCAGCTGGTCCTTGGTGATCGCGGCGACCCGCTCCTTGACCACCCCGGCGTCCTTCTCCAGCCGGGCCGTGCCGCGGCGCTCCAGCTCGGCGAGGCTGATCACCCAGTCGTCCGTCTCGACGCCGGCCGCGTCGATGACCACGACGTGGCCGATGTGGGGCAGCTCGGCGCGCTTCGCCGCGACCTTGTCGACCTGCTCGGCGTTCTCCGCGATCAGCACCCGGCTGTCGGAGTCCGACAGGATGTACGCGGACTCCTCGATGTTCGTCTGCGGGTAGACCGTGGTGGTGGCGGCGCCCGCGCACATGATGCCGAGGTCGGCGAGGACCCATTCGACCCGGGTGGCGGACGCGAGCGCCACCCGCTCCTCCGGGTTCACGCCCAGCTCGATCAGGCCGGCCGCGATGGCGTTGACCCGCTCGGCGGCCTCGGCCCAGGTGAGCGACTTCCAGTCGTCGGGGCCCTCGCCCGAGGCGGGCGGGACGGGGTAGCGGTACGCCTCGGCGTCCGGTGTGGCGGCGACACGCTCCAGGAAGAGGGTCGCCACGCTCGGCGGCCGGTTCTCGATCAAAGTCTGTGTGTCGCTCAAGACATCCTCCGGGACCCGCGACGGTGCGGCTGGCTCAGATGCGGCTGGTGTACGGCTGACACGCGGATGGTGTCCGGCCGGTTACGCTGTCGTACCCTTGTTTAACTCGCGAGTAACCGTCGAGCAGGGACAGAGTAAAGGCCCACCGGCGGCTGCGTAAGGGGCCACGGCCTGTCACTTCGCACAGAGAATCCCCTGACGGGCGGGCGATGAACCCGCCGGGAGCCGCCGGGGAGCCCGCTGCGGGCCGGGCGCGGACGTGCAGAGGCCCGTCGTGCGCGCGCACGACGGGCCTCGCTCCGCCCCGGGTGTCCGGCGGGCGCTCCCCCGGGAACCTCCGGTAACCCGCGGTTACTTCTTGGCCTTGCCCGACCCCGCGTTCTCGTCGCTGGAGAGGACGGCGATGAAGGCCTCCTGCGGGACCTCCACGGAGCCCACCATCTTCATCCGCTTCTTGCCCTCCTTCTGCTTCTCCAGCAGCTTGCGCTTGCGCGAGATGTCACCGCCGTAGCACTTGGCGAGGACGTCCTTGCGGATGGCGCGGATGGTCTCGCGGGCGATCACCCGGGAGCCGATGGCGGCCTGCACCGGCACCTCGAAGGCCTGCCGCGGGATCAGCTCCTTGAGCTTGGCGACGAGCCGCACACCGTAGGCGTACGCCTGGTCCTTGTGGGTGATCGCGGAGAACGCGTCCACCTTGTCGCCGTGCAGCAGGATGTCGACCTTGACCAGGCTGGAGCTCTGCTCGCCGGTGGGCTCGTAGTCGAGGGAGGCGTAGCCGCGGGTCTTGGACTTCAGCTGGTCGAAGAAGTCGAAGACGATCTCGGCGAGCGGGAGGGTGTAGCGGATCTCGACCCGGTCCTCGGAGAGGTAGTCCATACCGAGCAGGACACCGCGCCGGGTCTGGCACAGCTCCATGATCGAGCCGATGAACTCGCTGGGCGCCAGGATGGTGGCGCGCACGACCGGCTCGTACACCTCGTCGATCTTCCCCTCGGGGAACTCGCTCGGGTTGGTGACGATGTGCTCGGTGCCGTCCTCCATGCCCACGCGGTAGACGACGTTCGGCGCGGTGGCGATCAGGTCGAGCCCGAACTCGCGCTCGAGGCGCTCGCGGATCACGTCGAGGTGCAGCAGGCCGAGGAAGCCGACGCGGAAACCGAAGCCGAGGGCGGCGGACGTCTCCGGCTCGTAGACCAGGGCGGCGTCGTTGAGCTGGAGCTTGTCCAGCGCCTCGCGCAGCTCGGGGTAGTCGGAACCGTCCAGCGGGTACAGGCCCGAGAACACCATGGGCTTGGGGT
The DNA here is from genome assembly GCF_042717095.1 of Streptomyces sp. NPDC058632. Lineage (NCBI taxonomy): Bacteria > Bacillati > Actinomycetota > Actinomycetes > Kitasatosporales > Streptomycetaceae > Streptomyces > Streptomyces sp. NPDC058632. The sequence continues at coordinate 3,239 of NZ_JBHXQZ010000127.1, forward strand.
CCTTGTAGCCGCCGAGCGCCTCCTCGGCCCCCTTGTGCTGGCTGGTGACGGTGTCACCGACCTTCGACTGGCGGACGTCCTTCACTCCGGTGATGAGGTAGCCCACCTCGCCGACGCCGAGGCCGTCGGCGGACAGCATCTCCGGCGAGTTGGTGCCGATCTCCAGCAGCTCGTGCGTCGCGCCCGTGGACATCATCCTGATGCGCTCGCGCTTGTTGAGCTGGCCGTCGATGACCCTGACGTACGTCACGACACCGCGGTACGAGTCGTACACCGAGTCGAAGATCATCGCGCGGGCCGGGGCGTCCTTGACGCCGACCGGGGCGGGGACGTCGGCGACCACCCTGTCCAGCAGCGCCTCGACGCCGAGACCGGTCTTCGCGGACACCTTCAGCACGTCGTCGGGCTCGCAGCCGACCAGGTTGGCGAGTTCCTCGGCGAACTTCTCGGGCTGCGCGGCCGGCAGGTCGATCTTGTTGAGCACCGGGATGATCGTGAGGTCGTTCTCCATCGCCAGGTACAGGTTGGCGAGGGTCTGGGCCTCGATGCCCTGCGCGGCGTCCACCAGGAGGACCGTGCCCTCGCAGGCGGCGAGCGACCGCGACACCTCGTAGGTGAAGTCGACGTGCCCCGGCGTGTCGATCATGTTGAGGATGCGCGTGCTGCCCTTGTCGTCCGTGGGCGCCCACGGCAACCTCACCGCCTGGGACTTGATCGTGATGCCGCGTTCGCGCTCGATGTCCATGCGGTCGAGGTACTGGGCGCGCATCTGCCGCTGATCGACCACACCGGTCAGCTGGAGCATCCGGTCGGCGAGTGTGGACTTGCCGTGGTCGATGTGCGCGATGATGCAGAAGTTGCGGATCAGAGCCGGGTCGGTACGGCTCGGCTCGGGCACGTGGCTGGGGGTCGCGGGCACGCAGGGTCCTGATTCTTGAGGCGTCCGCAGTGTCTGCGGTCTCGGGTCGGATCGGATCGATACGTAGCTTCCATGGTCCCACGGGCGGGGGGCGCGGTGCCCCGGGTGGGGACCGGAGGCCCGGCCGGGGCCTGTACCGGCGCCGGTCGGGGCCGGGTTTGGGCCGTCCGCCGGGCCGCTGGTAACGTGGGGGGTTGTGCCTCTTGCCCTCTCGGTGCGGGGCACGTCTCAAGAAATTCACCGGTACGGGTCCCGTGCGGCCCCGTGCCAGAACCTGTAGAGGCTCATTCGTGGCGAACATCAAGTCCCAGATCAAGCGGAACAAGACCAACGAGAAGGCCCGGCTGCGCAACAAGGCCGTCAAGTCCTCTCTGAAGACCGCGATCCGCAAGGCTCGTGAGGCCGCCGTCGCGGGCGACGCCGAGAAGGCCACCGAGTACCAGCGCGCTGCCGCGCGTCAGCTCGACAAGGCCGTCTCCAAGGGCGTCATCCACAAGAACCAGGCCGCCAACAAGAAGTCGGCGCTGGCTCTGAAGGTCGCGTCCCTCAAGGGCTGAACCACTCGCTGATCTGACCGGATCTGATCCGACCGCCGGAAGGACCCCGGGCGGGCCCTCTCTCTCCGCCCCCGACCGGCACCCCGAGCCTGTACGCGGCCTGCGTTCGCCACGCGGGTACGGGCTCCGAGCGTCACCGAGGACCCCGCTCCAGCTGCCCTTCCCCGGGCGGTGGAGCGGGGTCCTCGGCTTGTCACGGAGGCAGGGCGCCCGAAGGTGACGGCAGGACCTACGCCCGGCCCCTCGACCGCGCCGCGCGTGCGATGGTGACGACCGCCTTCTCCAGGGCGTACCCCGGGTCCTCTCCGCCGCCCTTGACGCCGGCGTCCGCCTCGGCCACCGCCCGCAGGGCGACGGACACGCCGTCGGGGGTCCAGCCCCGCATCTGCTGGCGCACCCGGTCGATCTTCCACGGCGGCATGCCCAGCTCCCGCGCCAGATCGGCCGGTCGGCCGCCGCGCGCCGACGACAGCTTCCCGATCGCCCGGACGCCCTGGGCCAGCGCGCTGGTGATCAGCACCGGCGCCACCCCCGTCGACAGCGACCAGCGCAACGCCTCCAGTGCCTCCGCCGCCCGTCCCTCGACCGCGCGGTCGGCGACCGTGAAGCTCGACGCCTCGGCCCGCCCGGTGTAGTACCGGCCGACGACCGCCTCGTCGATCGTGCCCTCGATGTCCGCCGCCAGCTGGGACACCGCCGCCGCCAGCTCCCGCAGGTCGCTGCCGATGGCGTCGACCAGCGCCTGGCACGCCTCCGGTGTGGCCGATCTCCCGGTGGCCCGGAACTCGCTCCGTACGAAGGCCAGCCGGTCCGCCGGCTTCGTCATCTTCGGGCAGGCCACCTCCCGCGCCCCGGCCTTGCGCGCGGCGTCGAGCAGGCCCTTGCCCTTGGCGCCGCCCGCGTGCAGCAGGACGAGTGTGATCTCCTCGGCGGGCGTCCCGAGATACGCCTTCACGTCCTTGACGGTGTCGGCCGACAGGTCCTGCGCATTGCGTACGACCACGACTTTGCGCTCGGCGAAGAGCGAGGGGCTGGTCAGCTCGGCGAGGGTGCCGGGCTGGACCTGGTCCGGAGTGAGGTCGCGTACGTCCGTGTCGGCGTCGGAGGCCTTCGCCGCGGCCACCACGTCCCGCACGGCACGGTCGAGCAGGAGGTCCTCCTGGCCCACGGCGAGCGTCACCGGGGCGAGAGGGTCGTCTTGAGCTGTCTTCCTGGCCATCGCGACAAGCATCGCACGCACCACTGACGGCGATGGCCCCCGACGTCACGACGCCGGGTCAGGGCTCCTCCCGCCAGCCGTCCCACTTCGCCGCGAACTCGTCCAGTGCGCCGGGGTCCAGCCGTTCCCTCTCGTCGCGCAGGACGACGAGCCACTGGGCGTCCTCGGCGTCGTCCTCGCCGGCCAGGGCGTCCCGGACGAGCTGCGGCTCCTCGTCGACGCCGAAGCGCTCGACCAGTTCCTCCACCACCGCTTCCGCGGCATCCCGGTCGGGCAGCACCAGTACATGTTTCACATCGCTCACGTCGGCCATTAAAAACCCAGCTGGTCCCGGTCAGCCGACCTGGTGGGGCTTTCTCACGGCCGGCACCTGGGCGAGGCGGATTGCGAACCGGTCCCGGTAGCACGCGAGCACCTCCTCGTCCGTCGTCAACTCCTCCTCCTCACGCGTGCCGTTCGCCGCCGTCGTGGTGACCCGGCGGCCGCTGAGGGTGATCCTCCCTCCGTCCTCGGTGACCCGTGAGCAGACGAGTGACCGGGTGAAATGCGACTGCGGCGAGGTGCTGTGCCACCACGCCCCGGTCACGAAGTCGCCGAGCACCCTCGGACGCTGCTCCAGCCGGTACACCCGCTTCCCGTCCTGCAGCACGTCCAGGTCCATGAGCGGGGCGACGTCATGACCGCCGCGCACCCCGGCCGCGTCCGGCGCCGCCCCGGTGATGCGGAACGTGCCCCCGGGATCCTCCTGGTCCCCCCGCTCCGCGAACTCCAGCGGCAGCAGGCAGTGCGCCCCGAACCCGACATCGGCCAGCCGGTCGCCCCCGTCCAGGGTCCGTACCCGCAGGGCGAGATGGTCGTACGGGATGCCGAGCCGTCCTCCGTCGCCGTACACCCGCGCGGCGAGCAGGGTGACCTCGTACCCGAGGGCGGTGAGCAAGGTGCCGAATGCTCCGTTGAGTTCGTAGCAGAAGCCGCCCCGGCGGCCGCCCACCACTTTGTCCAGCAGCCGTTTCCCGTCGAGCACGATCTCCTCACCGAGGTGGACCGAGAGGTTCTCGAAGGGCACGGTCCGCAGATGGCGCAGGTGCAGTTCGCGCAGCGCGTCGGCGGTGGGCCGGGCCGGTCGCCCGACGCCAAGCCGCCGCAGATAGGCATCGACCGTCGCCGCGTCCGGGCTCGGGGTCGCTTCCTCGCTCGCTCCCTCGTCCGGGTCCACGTCCGGGTCCACGTGCGGGTTCACCTGCGGGTCCACGTGCGTGTGGTCGTGCGTGTGGTCGTGCGCGGCTTCCTTCATGCCTTCAGTGTCGCGCCACCCGCAGCTCTCCACCCCCGTCCTCCCCACCGAGCACGGCGATCGATCCGCCCCGGTCCGTCCGCAGCACCGCGCTACCGGCCTCCCGCAACGCGGCGACCGTGCTCGGGGCCGGATGCCCGTACGAGTTGTCGCGCCCCGCGGAGATCAGCGCCAGCCGGGGCGCCGACCGGCGTACGAGGCCGGGGTCCTGATACGCCGAGCCGTGATGGGCCACCTTGAGGACGTCGACGTCCGCCAGCCGCCCCGCCGTGGGCGACCTCGCCAGGGCCCGCTGGGCCGGCGGTTCCATGTCCCCGAGCAGCAGCAGGCGCAGTCCCGCCGTCCGGACGAGCATGGCCACACTGGCGTCGTTCGGGCCCTCCGGTTCCGGGGCCGGGGGCAGGGGTACCGAGGAGGAGGAAGGGGGTGCGGGGGCCGGCCAGGTGCCGGAAGCCTGCCCGGTGGCCGGCGGGGGCCACACCACCTCCCAGGACAGCTCCCCCGTCCGCCGCCGCTCCCCCGCGACGGCCCGCGTCACCGGCAGGTGCCGGTCCGCCGCGAGTCTCCGTACGAACCGGGCCTGGTCGGCGGGTTCTTCCAGTCCCGTGGTCGCGATGCCGCCCACCGAACGTCCGCGCAGGACGCCGGGCAGGCCCGCCACATGGTCGGCGTGGAAGTGGGTCAGCACGACCAGTGGGACCCGGGTGACACCGAGGGAGCGCAGACAGCGGTCCACCGGGGCCGGGTCCGGGCCGGCGTCCACGACCACGCCGGTGTCCTCACCCGCCGCCAGCACCATCGCGTCGCCCTGCCCCACGTCGCACATCACCATCCGCCAGCCCGGTGGCGGCCAGCCCGTGACCGCACGGGTCAGCGGTGGCGGCTGCACCACCAGCAGCACCAGGAGCAGGGCGCAGATCCCGCACCACCAGGGGTGCCGCAGCAGTCTCCGCCCGACCGGCAGGAGGACCAGGGTGAGCGTCCCGAGCAGCGCCGCCCCGGCCCAGCCGCCCGGCCAGTCGATCCCGGCGCCGGGCAGCGCCGCCCCGGTCCGGGCGATCTGCGCGATCCACTCCACGGGCCAACTCGCGCACCAGGCGAACGCCTTCGCCACCGGCAGCACCGGCAGGGCGGTCGCCAGGGCCAGGAAGCCCAGCACGGTGGCCGGCGCGAGCGCGAACTCGACAAGGAGGTTGCAGGGCACCGCCACCAGGCTCACCCGCGCCGACAGCACGACGACCACCGGCGCGCACACCGCCTGCGCGGCGCCCGCAGCGGCCAGCGCCTCCGCCGGCCGGGGCCGCACCCCGCGCCGTCGCAGCCCGGCGCTCCAGCGCGGCGCGAGCGTGAGCAGGGCGCCGGTGGCCAGCACGGAGAGCAGGAAGCCGTAACTGCGGGCCAGCCAAGGGTCGTAGAGCACCAGCAGCAGGACGGCGGTCGCCAGTGCCGGGATCAGGGACCTGCGGCGGCCGGTGGCGAGCGCGAGCAGCGCGACGGATCCGCAGGCGGCGGCCCGCAGCACGCTCGGATCGGGCCGGCACACGACGACGAAGGCGAGCGAGACCGCCCCGCCGAGCAGCGCGGTCGTACGCAGCGAGAGGCCGAGGCGGGACGCGAGACCACGGCGTTCGGCGTACTGCGCCAGCCCCGGCGGGCCGATGAGCAGGGCGAGGAGGATCGTGAAGTTCGCCCCGGACACTGCCAGGGTGTGCGTCAGGTCGGTCTCTTCGAACGCCTCTTCCAGTTCCGGGGTGACGCGTGAGGTGTCGCCCACGACCAGCCCCGGCAGCAGGGCTCGCGCGTCCGCCGGCAGGCCGTCGGTCGCCGCCCGCAGCCCGGCGCGCAGCCGTCCGGCCAGCCGCTGCGGTGCCGACGGCTCCCCCACCGTCTGCGGCCCGGCCATCTCCCCGACCCGCAGCACGGCCGCGAACCGGTCACCGCCCGCCGTCGCCGGAGCGAGCCGGCCCTCGACCCGCAGCCGGGTGGACGGCAGCAGTCCGAGCCACGGCGTGTGTTCCTCCGCGTCCCCCGCCCGCACCTGTCCGTCGTCCCGCGGGCCCGGCCGGGCCGAACGCGCGTCGACCATCATCAGCACCGGGACCCGGGTCACGGCCGCCGCTCCGCCCCGCTCTCGCTCCACCCGCCGCACGTCTCCCTCGATGAGCACGGCTGTCGGAGCCATGTGGCTGCCGCCGGCCCGGGGCCGGGTGAGCCGGGGATCGGCGGTGACCTCGACCTCGGCCGTGACCGAGGCGTACTCCCGCGCCAGCTGCGGCACCGGGCCCCGCCGCAGATCGGCGCCGTGCAGGCCCGCCGACGCGGCGGCAGCGGCGACGCAGAGCAGCACCGCGGCTCCGGAAACCCGTGACCGGCCCCGTCCGCGTGCGGGTCCGGGTCCCGCAGGTCCCCCCGCACCTTCCCGCGCCGCAGGTCGCGGCTCCGCCCGGCGGTTTCGCAGCGTGAGGAGGACTGCGGCCAGGAGCAAGGAGGCGATCGCCGTGCCCGTCACCAGGCCGGGCGGGGCGTGCAGCATCACCGCCGCCGTGGCCCAGGCCGCCAGTGCGGGTGGTACGAGCCGCAGGTCGGCCGGTCCCTCCTGCCGGGGGTGGGACGCCCCGAGCCGCTTGCCCGAGGCGGCGTGCACGGGCAGCCGGGCGGGCGGGTCCGCGGGAGCGGGGTGCCCCCGGCCCGCGGGAGCGGGGTGCGCCGTATCCGTCCGCCCTGGGTCCGTCCGCCCGCGGTCCCTCGAGTCCGTCCGCCCGCGGTCCCTCGGGGCCGTCCGGCTGCTCATGGCCGTACGAGATTCCGCAGGTCCGCGAAGCGGCGGTCACCGATGCCGTTCACTTCCCGCAGTTCGTCCACCGAGCGGAAACCGCCGTTGCGGGTGCGGTGGTCGAGGATGTGCCGGGCCAGGACGGGGCCGACCCCCGGGAGGCTGTCCAGCTGATCCAGCGTCGCGGTGTTGAGGGACAGCGGTGTCGTGGGTCCGGCGCCCGGCGCCACTCCGGCCGGACCGCCCGCCGCCGGTGCCGGACCGGCCCCCGGTGCCGGTGCCGGGCCGCCGACGATCACCTGCTCCCCGTCCACGAGGAACCGCGCCCGGTTGAGCCCGTCGGTCCTGGCCCCGGGCCGTACTCCGCCCGCCGCCCGCAGCGCGTCCGCGACCCGTGAGCCGGCCGGGAGACGGTGGACACCCGGGTCACGCACCTTGCCACCGACGTCGACCACGATCTCGGGCAGCACCGTGCCCGCCGCCCCCGCACCCGTACTCGTGCCGGCTGCCTCGCCGGCGGCCCCCGCCGAGGCGGCCGGCGTGCTTCCCGCTCCGTCCCCGACCTGGGGCACGGCCGCTCCCACCACCTCCGGTGCCCGCACGGGCTGCGTCCGCCCGGCCCAGAAGTGCTGTGCGGCGAACCCCACCGCCAGCACGAGCACCACCGACAGCGCGACCACGCTTCGCCGCTCCAGCCCGCACCGCGTCCGTACCCACAACGGCAACCGCTCCCGCAGCGCGAGCCCCACCCGGCCGGCCGGCCGCCGCTCCCCCGGCATCACCGGGTCCGAGGCCACCGGCTCGAAAACCTCCTCCGACGTCCGTACCTCCCCGACGTCCACATCGCCACGGGCGGCGGCCGGGCCCCGCCGGGATCGCGCCACCGACTCGTCCACGCCACTCCCGGCCCAGCTCGGCACGCGCCGGGCGGGCGCAGGCCCGACACCTCCGACGCCCCGAGTGCCTCGCCCGGCCCCCTCCCCGAACAGCACCTCCGCCCGGCGCCGAAGCTCCTCCGCCGAGGCGTCCCGGTCCCGGCCGCCCCGGAGCCGATGCCCGCGCCGGATCTCCCGCCCGCCGGGCCTCAGCCCCGGCCCCGTCCCCCTTGCGGTACCGGCAACGGCCGGCCGGCGGTGTCGGGCACGTCCGTCGGACGCGGGTGCGCGCCCCGGACCGCTGGTCACCGCGGCTGAACGTGAAGATGAAGGTGAAGGTGAAGGTGATCGAAGTTCCATGCCGGGAGGATCGGACATGTCACCGCATCCGCGATGATCTTGCTCGATTCCCGTGGACTACTTCCCGGTTGTGGACAACTCCGCCACCCGTACGGACCCGGCGCAGCCCCGCCGCCGCCTCATCGGGCCGAGACCACGACCCCCAGCAGGCCCGGCCCCGTGTGCGCCCCGATCACCGCGCCGACCTCGCTGACGTGCAGCTCGGTCAGTCCGGGCACCCGCACCTTCAGCCGGTCCGCGAGAGCCGAGGCACGCTCCGGGGCGGCGAGATGGTGGACGGCGATGTCGACTTCGGCGCCGCCCGCCCGCTCGGCCGCGATCTCCTCCAGGCGGGCGATGGCCTTCGACGCCGTGCGCACCTTCTCCAGGGGTTCGATGCGGCCGCCGGCCAGCTGGAGCAGCGGCTTCACGGCGAGCGCCGACCCCAGCAGGGCCTGCGCGGCCCCGATGCGTCCGCCCCGGCGCAGGTAGTCCAGGGTGTCGACGTAGAAGTAGGCGGCGGTGCCCGCCGCCCGTTTCTCCGCGGCCGTGACGGCGTCGTCCACGGTGCCGCCCGCCTCCGCGGCCTCCGCCGCCGCGAGCGCGCAGAACCCGAGCGCCATGGCGATCATTCCGGTGTCCACCACCCGCACCGGCACCGGTGCCTCGCGGGCCGCGACGACCGCCGCGTCGTAGGTGCCGGAGAGTTCGGCGGAAAGGTGGAGGGAGACGATGCCGGTGGCGCCGGCCTCGGCGGCCCGGCGGTAGGCCGCGGCGAAGACCTCGGGGCCGGGCCGGGACGTCGTCACCGGCCGCCGCTTCTGGAGCGCCTGGGCAAGGGAGCGGGTGGAGATCTCGGTGCCCTCTTCGAGCGCGCGGTCGCCGAGGACCACGGTCAGGGGAACCGCCGTGATGCCGTGCCATTCCATCGTCCGGGCCGGAAGGTAGGCCGTTGAATCGGTGACGATGGCGACATGGCGGGACATGAGCTGGAGGTTACCTGGCGTACCGCCCCCTGGGCAGCTCGGCCCCGCGAGCCGGACGCGGCCATGGCCGGATCACTGCGTCGGGACGGTGCGCCCGGACGGTGCGCCCGGATCAGGTGGTGCTCTCGGGGCGGGGCCTTTTCTGCCAGGGGTACGTGGGACGGGGCGCGGCCGGGGCGATCGAGGGCTGCGCCGGCTCGGGCGCGGGCTCCCGCACGGCCTCGGACCGCGACGGCTCCGGCCCGGTCCGGCCGGCCGCCGGGGCACCGTGGCCGGGCTCTGCGGCGGGCTGCGGGTCGGTGGTCGTCCAGTGCCGCAGGGCGCCGGTCTCCATGTCGATCTGGGTGCTGAGCGAGTCGAGGTCGCCCTCCGCGAAGTGACGGGCGCGGTCACGGGCCGCCCAGCGCAGGGAGTCGGCCGACCGCGCGATGCGGTGGGTGCGCTCGCGCAGCTCGGGCAGCCGCTTGGCGAGGGTGCCGCGGTCCGGTTCGGACTCCAGGCGCCTCAGTTCGGCGTCCAGTTCGTGCCCGTGCGCGCTGAGCCGCTCGAAGAGGCCGAGGGACTCCTTGAGGGACTGGTCCTGCGAGGCGCCGGCCTCCAGCGCGTCCTGGGTGGCGCGCATGGACGTCCGCAGCTTCAGCCTGAGCTGGGCGATCTCGCCGGCCGGGCCTGACTGGGCGAAGGACTTGACCTTCAGGGTGTGGTCCTCGACCGTGCGGCGGGCCTGGGTGATGTGACGGTCCGCGCTGCGCCTGGCGGCGCCGACGACCTTCACCGTGGCGTACACGCCCAGCGTGACGAAGAGCACGAAAAGCAGGGCCAGCACTGCGATCACTGCTTCCACGAGACTCCTCCTCCAGGCCCTGGGGCCACCCGTCACACGCATCGCGCCGTTCTTCAACGGTAAACGCAACGGGCAGGCCCGGAGTTCCGGAAGAACCCCGAACCTGCCCGTAGGGGACTACCCCGGACCAGCGGCCCACAGCCCGCTGCCCGGCCGGCGCCGGTGGTCCTGCGCCGTCACGCCGTCACGCCATCACGCCATCACGCCGGAACGATGTTCACCAGCTTCGGCGCCCGCACGATCACCTTGCGGATCCCGGCCCCGTCCAGCGCGGCGACGACCTTCTCGTCGGCCAGCGCGGCCTTCTCCAGCTCCTCCTCGGAGATGGACGGCGAGACCTCCAGCCGGGCCTTCACCTTGCCCTTGATCTGGACCACGCAGGTGACGGTCTCGTCGACGACGTACGCCGGATCGGCGACCGGGAAGTCCCGGTGGACGACCGAGTCGGTGTGGCCCAGCGTGCGCCACAGCTCCTCGGCGATGTGCGGGGCCAGCGGCGCCACCAGCAGCACCAGACGCTCGGCGACCGAGCGCGGGACCGGGCCCCCCGTCTTCGTCAGGTGGTTGTTCAGCTCGGTGACCTTGGCGATGGCGGTGTTGAAGCGCATCCCCTCCAGGTCCTGGCGCACCCCGTCGATCGCCTTGTGCAGGGCACGCAGGGTGGCCACGTCGATGTCGGCGTCCGGGGTGTCGACGACGGTCACCTCGCCGGTGTTCTCGTCGACGATGTTGCGCCACAGCCGCTGCAGCAGCCGGAACTGGCCGACCACCGCGCGGGTGTCCCACGGCCGCGACACGTCCAGGGGGCCCATCGCCATCTCGTACAGGCGCAGCGTGTCGGCCCCGTACTCGGCGCAGATCTCGTCCGGAGTGACCGCGTTCTTCAGGGACTTGCCCATCTTGCCCAGCAGCCGGGAGACCTTCTCGCCCTGGTAGTAGTAGGCGCCCTCGTGCTCCTCCACCTCGGCGGCCGGCACCGCGATGCCGCGGCTGTCACGGTAGACGTACGCCTGGATCATGCCCTGGTTGAACAGCTTGTGGAACGGCTCCGCCGACGACACGTGCCCCAGGTCGTACAGCACCTTGGACCAGAAGCGCGCGTACAGCAGGTGCAGTACGGCGTGCTCGGCGCCACCGACGTACAGGTCGACACCGCCGTGCGGCATGCCCTCGCGCGGGCCCATCCAGTACTGCTCGATCTCCGGGTCGACCAGCTTCTCGCTGTTGTGCGGGTCCAGGTAGCGCAGTTCGTACCAGCAGGAGCCGGCCCAGTTGGGCATGGTGTTGGTCTCGCGGCGGTATGCGCGCGGGCCGCGGCCGTCGCCCAGGTCCAGGGTGACGTGGACCCAGTCCTCGTTGCGTGACAGCGGCGTCTCGGGCCGGGTGTCGGCGTCGTCCGGGTCGAAGGTGCGCGGGGAGTAGTCGTCGACCTCGGGCAGTTCCAGCGGCAGCATCGACTCGGGCAGGGCGTGGGCGGTGCCGTCCTCGTCGTAGACGATCGGGAAGGGCTCGCCCCAGTAACGCTGCCGGCTGAACAGCCAGTCGCGCAGCCGGAAGTTGACGGTGCCCTCGCCGATGCCCCGGCGCTCCAGCCACTCGGTGATGCGCGCCTTGGCCTCGACAACGCCCAGGCCGTCCAGGTTCACCTCGTCGTTCGACGAGTTGATGATCCTCGCCTCGTAGGAGGAGAAGGCGTCCTGCCAGGTGGAGGTGTCGGTGCCGCGGCCGTCGGTCGGCTCGACGATGCAGTGGATCGGCAGTTCGAAGGCGCGCGCGAACTCGAAGTCGCGCTGGTCGCCGGCCGGTACGGCCATGATCGCGCCGGTGCCGTAACCCATCAGGACGTAGTCGGCGATGAAGACGGGCACCTGCTCGCCGTTGACCGGGTTGGTCGCGTACGCGCCGATGAAGACGCCGGTCTTGTCCTTGGCCTCGGCCTGCCGCTCCACGTCGGACTTGGAGGCGGCCTGCGCGCGGTACGCGGCGACGGCCTCGGCCGGGGTGGCGTGGCCGCCGGTCCAGACGTCGTGGGTGCCCTCGGGCCAGGCGGCCGGGGTGAACTTCTCGACCAGCGGGTGCTCGGGCGCCAGCACCATGTAGGTCGCGCCGAACAGGGTGTCGGGGCGGGTGGTGAAGACGGTGATCCGCTCGCCGTCGACGGGGAAGTCGACGCGGGCGCCCTCGGAGCGGCCGATCCAGTTGCGCTGCTGCAGCTTGATGGCCTCGGGCCAGTCCAGGGCGTCCAGGTCCGACAGCAGCCGGTCGGCGTAGGCGGTGATGCGCATGTTCCACTGGCGCAGCTTCGCCTTGAAGACCGGGAAGTTGCCGCGCTCGGAGCGGCCGTCGGCGGTGACCTCCTCGTTGGCCAGTACGGTGCCCAGCCCGGGGCACCAGTTGACCGGCGCGTCGGAGGCGTAGGCCAGCCGGAAGCCGCCCAGGACGTCGGCGCGCTCGGCCCCGCTCAGCTCGCCCCACGCGCGCGTGTGGCCCGGTACGGGGCGCTCACCGGACTCGAACTCGGCGATCAGCTCGGTGATGGGCCGGGCCCGGCCGGCCTCGTCGTCGTACCAGGAGTCGAAGATCTGCAGGAAGATCCACTGGGTCCACTTGTAGTAGTCCGGGTCGATCGTGGCGAACGACCGGCGCCGGTCGTGGCCCAGGCCCAGCCGGCGCAGCTGGGCCTTCATGTTCTCGATGTTGGCCCCGGTGGACACGCGGGGGTGCGTGCCGGTCTGCACGGCGTACTGCTCGGCGGGCAGGCCGAAGGCGTCGAAGCCCAGGGTGTGCAGGACGTTGTGGCCGGTCATGCGCTGGAACCGGGCGGAGACGTCGGTGGCGATGTATCCCAGGGGGTGGCCGACGTGCAGTCCCGCACCCGACGGGTAGGGGAACATGTCCATGATGAACTTCTTGGGCCGGGCCACCGTCTCCGGGGCGCCCGCCAGGTCGCCCCGTGGATTGGGTGCGTCGTACGTGCCCTCGGCGTCCCAGAAGTCCTGCCAGCGTGCCTCGATCTCGGCCGCCAGGGCGGCCGTGTAGCGGTGCGGCGCGGCCACTTCGGGGGTGGCCGCGGGGTTCGTCTCGCTCATGATCCTCAAAGCTCCATCGATCGTCTGCGCCCACGGCTGCTGCGACATTCGGAAATGAAAAATCCCCTCGCACAGGAGGGGACGCCGCGCCGATTCCGGCCACCCGGTTCGCTCTTCGACCGTGGTCGGGACTGATCAGCGCGGCTCGCTAAGCAGAAGGCGTACGGCACGCATGGCGTCAGGGTACCGCAGGCCCGGAGCGCGCCGCGACGCGCTGCGCCCCGCCGTACCGGACCTCCGCCTCTGAATCCCGGTCAAAAGTTACTGCGCGTAACAACCCCTAAGGGGCATCACGGCAGCCGGATCGTCTTTTGATAACAGCGCAATAACTCAAACCTCGTACTCCCCGGTACGGCGAGGTTTAGAGTGCGGCGCGGGACCGCTTCTCCCGAACGTTCGGAGTTCCCCCATGAACCCTCGTCCAGACAGCAGCCCACCGCCCGTTCAGGGCCGGTCGGCTGCCGGTCGGCCGTACCCGCATTCCGCCGTGCTTCTTCCCGCGCTTTCCGTCGTGACGCGGGGAGGCAGGGCGTGAGGCCGGACGACAGCACGGCGGACGACTGGTTCGCCGAGTTCCTCAACTTCGGCGTGGGCGTTCTGTCGCTCGTCTGTCTGAGCTGCTCGGTGATCTGGGGACTCGTCGCCCAGGACCGGGTCCTGCTCGGTCCGCGCCAGCGCATCCTGGCGCAGGCGGTGCACCGGACGACCGCGGTCGCCTCGATCGCCTTCCTGCTGGTGCACATCGGCATCAAGCTGGCCCTGGACCACACCACCTGGATCGCCGCGGTGATCCCCTTCGGGCTGGTACTCACCGACGACGAGGCGGTGACCGGCAGGTCCTTCCTCATCGGCCTGGGCACCCTGGCCGGAATACTGATGATCTTCGTCGGCATCACCGGCATCCTGCGCAACCGCTTCGCCTCGCCGGCCCCCGTCGCGGCCCGCTGGCGCGCCATGCACATGCTGGCCTACCCGGCCTGGTGCGCGGCGCTCGTGCACGGGCTCTACGCGGGTCGAGCGGCGAAGCCGGTCTTCCTGATCCTCTACGGCCTGTCCCTGCTCGGCGTCATGGCGGCCCTGGTCCTGCGTTCCTCCCCGCCGCGGGTCAAGCGCAAGGTCGCCGACCGGGTCACCGCCCTGCTCGGCACCGCCGAGCAGCCGGGCCGCGACAAGCTGGACGAGAGCCGGGCCCGCGCCGCCGAGGCGTCGCTTCGCGGGTACGGGGGTGGCGGCAGACGGGACTCGCGCTCCCGTTCCGAGCGCCCCGAACCGGCCTCCCGGCCGCTGTACGAGACCGCCGAACGCGTCGCGCCGCCGGCCCCGGACCCGGCGAAGGGCTTCGCGGCCGCCTACCGCGCGGTCTCGGCCCCGTCCCAGCCGCAGCAGCCCCTCTACGCCGACCGGACCGCCCGCATGGAGCTGCCCCCGGACCTGCAGCCCACACAGGCCGTCCCCGCCATGGACGGCTTGACCGCGGACGGCCCCTCCAGCACCTCGGGCAGTTGGCCGGTCCCGTCCCCGCCACCGGTCGGCGAGGCCCCGCCGTCGGCCTACGACCCGCTCCAGGACACCGGATACAACATCCCGACCTACGACAATTCGGCCGCCTCCGGCTACGGCTCGAGTGATGTGTACGACACCGGTGAGTCGAACGGCCTCTACACCACGTACAACCCGAGTGACACGTACAACAGCGGTCCCGCCACTGATCCATCTCCCGGTGCGTCGTACGACTTCGACGCACCGGGATCGGGCGAACCTTGGAACACGCCTTCCGGAGGCTTCAAGTGAACGAGGCTCTGCCCGACGTACCCGAGGTCCGCGTCGTCGGGCTTCCCCAGCTCACGTCGGGCTTCGACCTTGTCGACCGGCTCGATCTGCCCATGCACCTCAAGGTGCACGGGCCGCTCGAGCCCATGGGCGGCGAACAGCTCGCCCAGCTCGCTGAACGCATCAACCTCAGGGGGCGCGGCGGCGCCGGCTTCCCCTTCCACAAGAAGCTGCGGTCGGTCGCCGAGACGGCGATCAAACGCGGCGTCCGGCCGGTCGTCGTCGTCAACGGCAGCGAGGACGAGCCGGCCTGCCGCAAGGACACGGTGATGATCAACCGTGCCCCGCATCTCATCCTGGACGGCGCGCTGCTGTGCGCCGAGGCCATGGGTGCCCGCACGCTCGTGGTGGGGGTCACCCGGGAGTCCACCAAGCGCTCCATGGAGGCCGCGCTCGCCGAGCGCGGCCTGGGCAACGGGCGCCGGTCCGCGCTGCGCGCCCGCGTGCAGCTCAACCCGGTGCGCATGGTCACGGGCGCCGCGGCCTCACTGATCCGCTCCATCGACGGCGGCCCTGCGATCCCGCCGGGCCGCAAGGTCAGCGCCTCGAAGAACGGCGTGGGCGGCGCCCCCACCCTGCTCTCCAACGCCGAGACCTTCGCGCAGCTCGCCATCGCCGCCCGCATCGGTCCGGAGCGCTACTGCAACACCGGCCTGTACGACGAGCCGGGCACCGTCATGCTCACGGTCTCCGGGGCGGTCGCCCGCCCCATGGTGATCGAGGTCCCGACGGGTGTACCGCTGCGTTACGTCCTGCAGCTCGCCGGCGCTCCGCCGATGCCGCAGGGTGTGCTCACCGGCGGCTACCACGGCAAGTGGATCGACGCGGCGACCGTCAACGAGGCGATCATCTCCCGCAACTCCCTGGACGCGGTGGGCGGTGCGCTCGGCGCGGGCGCGATCCTGCCGATCAGTCAGGACACCTGTCCGCTGGGCGAGTCCCTGAGGGTGGCGAAATGGCTGGCCGAGGAGAGCGCCGGTCAGTGCGGCCCCTGCTACCTGGGCCTGCCGGCCGCCGCGCGTGGCCTGGAGGACATTCTCAACGGCGGCGGCCCGGCCGCCCTGGAGGCGGTCAAGCAGGTCGCCAAGAACGTGAAGCGACGCGGCGCGTGTTCGCACCCGGACGGCTCCGCGATGTTCCTGGAGTCGACCGTCAAGGCGTTCACCGACGACCTCGCCGCCCATGTCCTGGGCAACGGCTGCGGGCGCCCCGTGGAGGGTGTGCTGCCGCTCTTCGAGGGCGGCAGGACCCCTACGGGCATCCCGGGCGGGGGCGGGGAGGAGAACGGCCCCAGCCGCCAGAAGATCTTCGTCGACTGGACGCTGTGCCGGGGCCACGGCCTGTGCGCGGACATCCTCCCGGAGGTCTTCCAGCTCGGCGCGGACGGCTTCCCGACCGTCGCCCAGGCCCAGGTGCCGCGCTACGCGGAGGCCAAGGCGATCCGCGCGGTACGCCGCTGCCCGGCGCTGGCCCTGCGCGTCGAGGAGGGGGCGCAGCCCAAGGCGCCCTCCCGCAATCTGCCGGTCCTCTCCCAGGTCCGCGGCCGGCGCGCGCTGGGCCGCTGACGCTGTTCCGTGCGGGGCGGCCCCGGGGGGGGCCCGCC
>NZ_JBHXQZ010000128.1:0-19278 GCF_042717095.1 Streptomyces sp. NPDC058632
AGAGCTACGAGGCCGGACTGCACCTGTGTGGGGCAATGCTCTGGCTCCGCAGCATCGCACCACACTCTTGATCCGAACTCCAGACAGGACCTAGGGCGTGTTGCGAAAGTCGATCTTGGTCGTGAATGATCATCTGTCGTGGGGCGTGGTGATCTGACGAACGACCAGTGGGCCCGGCTTGAGCCGTTGCTGCCGCTGGGCAAGAAGCCGGGCCGTCCACCGGTGTGGACCCGGCGGCAGTTGATAGACGGCATACGGTGGCGGACCAGGACCGGTGCGCCGTGGCGCGACGTGCCGGAACGGTACGGACCGTGGGACCGGGCTTACGACCTGTTCCGGCGCTGGCAGCGCGACGGCACCTGGAAGCGGGTCTTCGAGCAGCTGCAGGCCGAGGCCGACGCGAAGGGCCTGATCACATGGGACGTCAGCGTGGATTCCACGATCGCCCGGGCCCACCAGCATGCTGCCGGGGCGCGTAAAAAGGGGCACTGCAGAAGGAGCCTCCCGGCGGCGTCGACACCGAGCCCGACGACCACGGCCTCGGACGCTCGCGCGGCGGGCTGACCACCAAGCTGCACTTGGCGGTCGAGCAGGGGCAAAAGCCGCTGTCGCTGCTCGTCACCGCTGGTCAGCGGCACGACAGCCCGCAGTTCCAGACGGTCTTGGAGGGCATCCGGGTGCCCCGCATCGGTCGAGGCCGGCCGCGGACCCGGCCGGACAAGGTCCGCGCCGACAAGGCGTACGGCTCCCGCGCGAACCGCGCCTACCTGCGCAGACGCGGCATCAGCTGCACCATCCCGGAGAAGGCCGACCAGGTCCGCAACCGCAAGAAGCTCGGCTCCCGCGGTGGCCGGGCGCCGAAGTTCGACAAGATCGATTACAAGGAACGCCACGCGGTGGAGTGCGGGATCAACCGGCTCAAGCGCCACCGGGCCGTGGCGACCCGATACGAGAAACTCGCCGTCCGTTACGAGGCGACCGTGCTGGTCGCAGCCATCAACGAGTGGCTGTGACCAGCACTTTCGCAACACGCCCTAGTCGAGGGCCTTTCCCCGAAAAGTTTCCGGGGAAAGGCCCTCGATTTGCTGCGGCGGGTACCGCGCGCCTCGTCGTCAGTCACACATCCGCACGGGAACCCAGCAAGCCGTGATCATCCGGCAGGGTCGGCCTCTCCCAACGTTTGGAGGTGACCGCTACACGTGCGTGCGGTCCCCCTGGAGTCAGGACCGGGCGGCGGAGTGACTGTCAGGGTGGACAGGAAAGATTTGGTCCGAGGCCCACACCAGACGCGAAGCCGTCGGGAGGTGCGGCCCTTTTCTCAGCTGTCCCGCTCTGCCGCCCACACAGTGCTTGACGCGTGACTGTATGTACAACCGCCCCGCGCACGCTGCACGCCTCACAGCGGCGCCTACTGGCGCGGCCTTTGCAGGCTCCGCCACGAACAGATCGCCGTCTGCACCGGCATTCTCAAGTGCTACCCCCAGAGGGCGCCGACAGCAAGCTCCTCAACGCCCTCCTCGATGCCCGGTGCCGCCCCGCATCCGGCCGGAGCCTCCTTACATCTCGCACAGTTCACGATCGCCGACACCGGCCCGCACCGATCAGTCAGGACCAGTGGGCACCCATGAACAGGACGACAGCGGGTACGCGAAATTAGCAATAGCGACAACTTGTGATGAAACGATAAGGAACGATCCACGGGAAGAGTTCTATGGTCACCCCGCTCAAGAACCGGGCATCGGATGAACAAAAACCCGCGGCGCCCCTGCGGTACAGCACCGCCTGGGACACGCCAGACGCACCGATCACCAAAGCCCGGACAGCCGTATGCACACTCCTGGCTCAAGCCGGCCACGACCCCGGCCACCGACCCAGCCAGGACGCCCAACTCATCGTCAGCGAACTGCTCACCAACGCGCTGCGCCACGCACCCGGCCCGGGCAGCCTGGCACTGGAAGTGACACCCGACGCCGCCCTGCTACGCATCGCCGTGCGTGACACCTCCCGTTATGTTCTTCGCGGTCCTGCAATGGGGCTGCTGGCCTCCGGGCCCGGTATGACTGTGTCCCCTCTGTCGAAGGCATGACCTGGGGGGGGTGTCGCCGGGTCCGTGGGGTGCCGTCGGAGACGCTGATGAGAGACCCGGCCACCGCCCGGTCCGGCGCAATGCCGGGCACAGACGTGGGCGGCAGGTCTGCATAACGTGGATGCGCGAGCACGGTGCCACCGCCATGGCCGGCACGGTCAACGACCTGGAAAGGGTGCGATGTTCGACATCGAAGGCGTGGGCGTCTTCCTCGGGATGGACGTCGGCAAGACCGCTCACCACGGTCACGGGCTCACCCCGGCCGGGAAGAAGGTCTTCGACAAGCCGATGCCCAACAGCGAACCCAGGCTGCGGGCCGTCTTCGACAAGCGCAAGGCCAAGTTCGGCACCGTCCTGGTGATCGTGGACCAGCCCGCCTCGATCGGGGCTCTGCCGCTGACCGTCGCCCGCGACGCCGGCTGTCAGGTCGCCTACCTGCCCGGACTCGCGATGCGGCGGATCGCCGACCTCTATCCGGGTGAGGCGAAAACCGACGCGAAGGACGCGGCAGTGATCGCCGACGCGGCCCGGACGATGCCTCACACGCTGCGCTCGCTGGAACTGACCGACGAGATCACCGCCGAGCTCACGGTGCTGACCGGCTTCGACCAGGACCTCGCGGCCGAGGCCACCCGCACCAGCAACCGGATACGCGGCCTGCTCACGCAGTTCCACCCCAGCCTCGAGCGCGTGCTCGGGCCCCGGCTCGACCACCCGGCTGTCACCTGGCTCCTCGAGCGCTACGGATCCCCGGCAGCTCTGCGGAAAGCCGGCCGCCGCAGACTCGCCGAACTCATCCGGCCCAAGGCCCCGCGCATGGCCGCGCGGCTGATCGACGACGTCTTCGACGCCCTCGACGAACAGACCGTCGTGGTCCCGGGAACCGGCACCCTCGACATCGTGATCCCGTCCCTGGCCGCCTCGCTCGCCGCGGTCCACGACCAGCGCCGGGCACTGGAAGCCCAGATCAGCAGCCTGCTGGCGGCCCACCCTCTTCACCCGGTCCTGACCTCGATGCCAGGCGTCGGAGTCAGGACCGCCGCAGTCCTGCTGGTCACCGTCGGAGACGGGACCGCCTTTCCCAGTGCCGCCCACCTCGCCTCTTACGCCGGCCTCGCCCCGACGACGAAGTCGTCGGGGACCTCGATCCACGGCGAACACGCACCCAGAGGCGGAAACCGGCAGCTCAAACGCGCGATGTTCCTCTCCGCCTTCGCCTGCATGAACGCCGACCCGGCCTCCCGCACCTACTACGACCGGCAAAGAGCACGCGGAAAGACCCACACCCAGGCCCTCCTCCGACTCGCCCGCCAACGCATCAGCGTCCTGTTCACCATGCTCCGCGACGGCACCTTCTACGAGTCCAGAACACCCGCCATCACCCTCGCCGCATGACCACCCCAAACACTCACACACCAGGCACCACGTCCTTGACGAAGGACATAGAGACACCCCCCGTGCACCTGACCGCGCTTTCTGTGACCCCGCACGCCTCGGACAACATCAAGAGAGGCGATATGAACGCCCTCGCCCGGCTGTGCGGGCATTCACCGCAACAGACCGCAGAACTCCCCGATCGACTGGTGGCATCGCAGGCACTGGCCGGCTGGCGGCACGGCTGGGAAACCGACGAGGCTTTCTGGCAGTTGGCGGCAGGGGCCCTGGCAGGGCACTGACGCCGACCGGCGGATGACTGCTCGGCCCCTTGAAGCGCCAGGGGCAGGCATCTCTCGACAAGGACGTCCGGCTCCCTTCCCAGTGGCTGGATCTATGCTGTCACAGGCCGCAGTTCCTTGCGGTCCCGCACAGTCCAGTTCATGGACAACCCGCTCCTCGACCACGCACGCAAGCACCGACCCATTCCAGCGGCGTGGTGGTGGTGAGCCGACGAAAGGCTCTGTCATGCCGGAAACCCAGGCCCCCACCACAGAACTGACGTCGCAATACCTTGCCCAAGTGACGGGCGACCTCGAACGCAACGTCAAGGAGCAGGAGCGCATCGAGGCGGAAGTCACAGCCCTTCAGGAGCAGTTGGCTGCCCTGCGGCAGGACCACACCGTGCTGATGAACGTGCAGCAGGCACTCGGCATCACTGAGCTTGTTCCGCTTTGACGGACACCACATCGCGCAGGAATCCGCACTCATCAGCACCCTGTACCGCGACACCGCACCCCTCGCGCTCCTGGCCGCCCTCCACGGCACGGACGTACTGCCTGTGGAGGAGGCGGTGGAGCGGCACGTGCTGAACATCCTCCACAGCCCCGGCGACACCCACGGCGCCCACACCGACGACTCCCCCTGACCCTGGTCCTCTTCATTGAAGCACCGCCAAGTGGTCGCTTCGGCGAACAGGACCTCGTTTCGGGTGTTGCAGCCGTCGGCAAGGTCGCCGAAGTTCCAGTGCTGGGAGGACGAGCGCGTGTAGCCGGTGCGGTCCTCGTCATCGGCCCGGGCCAGGCCGACGGCATCGGCGAGCGTGGCCACCTCAGCGGCCCGCAGCCCCTGAAAAGCCGGAGCGGCCCGGGCGGGTGTGGACGCCAGGAGCGGAACGAGGGTGAGGGAGGGCGCGCCGAAACCGTGCAGCAGGTTCTTGACCACTCCCGCGTTCTACCGGCCATACTCGTCCCCGTGAGTGTCCAACAGCCGTCGCTCACCCGCATGGACGCGAATATTCACCGCAGGAACGATTCGCGAGGCGAGGCATCGAACTATTAAAGGACCGTTGGCAAGCCAGCGCCCGGAGGTCACCCGTACCTACCGCTGAGGAGCACACCACCAGGACCGCGCCGATCAGAACGGTGATGCACGCCAGCCCAGGCCGTCGCGCCGACGCGCGGTACCAGGGCTGATCGTGAACCTGCTGGGCGCGGCAGAGTGGCGGAGCCTCGGCAGCATTGCTGTTGCCGGGGCCCCGCCGCCGCGTGGAGGAGGTCGGGTCAGCTGGGCTGGTCTCCGGTGTAGCGGTAGGTCGCGTCGTTGGAGTTGACGCCCCACACGCTGGTCCCGGACCCGGCGCCGATCGCCTTCAGCGACCTGGAGACCTGCTTCCACTCAGCCATGTCGAACCCGTTCCTCCTACCGGACGTTGCATGGATGTACTTGGCGGGCACCGAAAGGCCCCAAACGGTTGAATATCCCGATCAGCAGCCCGGATCATCTGGAAAACGATGTTTGACTCATCACTTTCTCCGCCCGTCACGGCCGTGGGTCATCAGGCAGGGACGTGGTTGTCCGGAGCGCCGTATCACCTGGAGGGATCGGCACACGGGCCACTGTGTGCAGCCCACGCTCACCGTCATCGGAAGGGCCGCGAGCCGACACCCCTCACCGAACCGCTCCGGCTCGCTTGGCAAACCGAGCACCGCGACCTGCCGCAGACCGTAGCCGCGGCGCGAGGGCACCGCCGAACGGCCATCGGGGCAGGAGGCGCGGCCGACCATCCGGCGCCACCGTCGATCGTGGCGGGCACTGGGACGAAGGGAAGGGGAGTTCCGCCGGCCCCTGTCATCCGCCCGCGTCCGCGCCCCCAGCCTCCCAGCGCAGCAGGTCACCCGGCTGGCATTCCAGTACATCGCAGAGCGCGGCAAGCGTCGTGAAGCGCACCGCCTTGGCGCGGCCGTTCTTGAGCACCGCCAGGTTGGCCGGGGTGATCCCGACGCGCTCCGCCAGTTCACCCACGGACAGCTTGCGCTTCGCCAGCATCACGTCGATGTCGACGACGATCGGCATCAGATCACCTCAGCCAGCTCGGCCCGCATCCGCGCCGCCTCGATGTCGCGCGCGACGGCCTGGGCGAGCAGCATCCGCAGTACGAGCACGACCAGCGCGACCCCCAGGATTGCCACGACGACTCCGCACAGCAGCAGGACGATGCCCGGCGCGACGGCCTCGCCCGGTGCCAGGACGACCGCGAGCGCAAACACGAGGAACGCGGCCGCGACGAACGCGCCGATCACGACATGCACGTACCGGAAGGCGCCGAAAGAGAACACCGTTCCCCGTCGCACCATCGTCACCAGCCGCCACACGCAGACGAGCACAACCTGGGCCGCCACGACACCGAGCACGACGATGACGATCACCGGTGTGCGCACGGACGCGAGGGCCGCGTCGGCGTCGTCGAAGTCCATGGCCAGCAACGGCACCATGACCGCCTGAACGAACGCCGAGCCGGCGAGCAGCATCACCAGTACGGCACGCAGGGCCAGTACGGTCAGCTTTCCCATAATCCCTCCTTCACTCGATTCACGATAGAAATCTATCGATAAACAATAGATTTGGCAAAGGTGAGATGAGGCCAGACCGTTTCGTCCGCTCCGTTGGCGTTGTTCTAATGTCCCAGGACAGGGACGTGGGGGCGGCCGCGGCAGGCGCGGGACCGCGTGACGCGCGCATGGGGCCCGCGCCCGCGGTACGCACCGGGGCCCGGCCGGGCGGCGCGCTCGCACGCTCGTCGTTCCGCACGGGGCGGCAGCCGCCGGATGACCTATGGCGGGGCCGGCGGCGGACCGCGCCGTGCGCGGATCGGCGGCCATCGAGCCTACTCACAGAGGGCCCGGCATCCATCCGGATGCTGTTGGTCGATTCGGGCCCTCGCGTGGCGTCGGCTCCCACGACCCGGTTGTGGTCGTGGGAGCCGACGTTGTTTGGGGAGGGGTGTCGATGTCGATGCGGCCGGAGGAGCCGGGGGGATTCCGACGGAGACGGTGAGGGTGACGCGGGCGGCGTTCCCGCAAGGGAGCCTGGCGATCCGGGTGCGGGACGAGCTGGGGCCGTTGTTCAGCGACGAGCAGTTCGCGAACCTGTTCCCGGCACCGGGGGGGGAAGCCTGCCTGGTCGCCGGGGCGGTTGGCGGAGAGGTGGCCCGCCGGGACCCGGAAGACCGGCCCCGGCTGTGATGCGCCTGGTGACTCCCCAGGATCTGGAGGCCCGCGGCGGGACGCACGACATCAACTGGGACGGCTATAAAGTGCACGTCACCGAAACCTGCGACGAGGACACTCCCGCACCTGGTCACGAGTGCGTACTACGACCGTCGCGTGGAGAGGCGCGTCTCCGCACAGCGATGACGCAGACCCGGCCCCTCATGAGGGGCTCGTGGGCGTCAGTCGGTCCCGGGGTGCTTGCCGGGCCCGTCGGCGCCGGGGGACAGCGGGGTGGGTGACAGGGTGGTGTCCTCCTCCCCGGGCTCCAAAAGGGTGTCGGCGGCGCCGACGATGAGAGGGTCGGGTGTGCCGACCACCTCATCGTCCTTGCTGGCGTAGTCGATGCGCGACAGCAGACTGCGCATGGTCTCCAGCCGGGCACGCCGCTTGTCGTTGCTCTTGACGACGGTCCAGGGGGCGTGGGCGGTGTCCGTGGCGCGGAACATGTCGACCTTCGCCTCGGTGTAGTCGTCCCAGAGGTCCAGTGATGCCAGGTCGGTGGGCGAGAGCTTCCACTGGCGCACCGGGTCGACCTGTCGGATCGCGAAGCGCGTGCGCTGCTCGGAGCGGGACACGGAGAACCAGAACTTCACCAGCAGGATGCCGTCGTCGGTCAGCATCCGCTCGAAGGCCGGGCACTGGTCGAGGAACAGCTTGTACTCGTCCTTGGAGCAATACCCCATCACGCGCTCCACGCCGGCCCGGTTGTACCAGGAGCGGTCGAAGAAGACGATCTCACCGGCCGTCGGCAGATGCGCGATGTGCCGCTGGAAGTACCACTGGCCCGCCTCGCGTTCGGTGGGCTTGTCCAGGGCGACCACGCGTGCGCCACGCGGGTTGAGCCGCTCGGTGAGCCGCTGGATCGTGCCGCCCTTGCCCGCCGCGTCACGCCCCTCGCACACGACGACCAGGCGTGCACCGGTGTCCTTGACCCACCGCTGGAGCTTGAGCAGCTCGACCTGCAGGATGCGTTTGGTCCGCTCGTACTCCTCGCGGCCCACCCTGCGGTCGTACGGATGGTTCTCCCGCCATGTCCGGATGGGACGCCCGTCCGCGTCCAGCACGATCGGCTGCTCTCGCCGACTGGCATCCACAGTCAGCCCGTCCAGCAGCTTGTCCGCATCTTCGGCGTTCATCACCAGGCTCCTCGCTCGGTTCGCACAGTCGGTCAGAAGGGCATACGGCCGCGGGAGCGGCAACCTGCCGACCCGCTGCGGCTCACCGCACGCGAACTGGTGCGGAAGGGCTTGCTGAAGAGCCGGCCCCGGATGTCGGGCTCCCTGCCACCGGCCCGCGACCCGGCACCGAGCGTACGTTGCGTGCCACGTTCGGGATGGCGGGAGAGACGGGGGACGAGGAGGGCCAGGACCGCACACACGGCGATGACGGCGGCGACTACCATGATCGGCTCCCTTGGCTGGTGGACAGACATACAGGTGCCCCGTCCTGTCCCGCCCATGTGAGCAGCGAAGGCTCCGACCCGGTACTGATCCGATCACCGCCCCTCACTCTCACCTGCCCCGGCACGCGTACGCATCCGGCGCGGCGTCGTCAGCATGCTCCGCAACTTTCCCCGGGCAGGTCTTCGCAGGGCGGTCGACGGCCGGAATCACCCGCCGCGGGGCGGCCGGAATGGACTTCCTGCTGCTCCTGTCGATCCGAAACTCAAAGGGTTCCGTCCGGGGATGCAGCGGACGTGCCGGCCGCCGAAGCAGCCCCCGGACGTTGTGTGGCCGATGTTGACGCCGGTGGGAGAAACTGCGGACACCGGCGGCGAGTTGGGCCTGATCTCAGGCTCGGTTGTGCCTGGGAGGGCACCGTTCGAGGTCGGCGTTGACCAGTTCGTCGGGGTTCAGCTCCGGCGAGTACGGCGGCAGAAAGTGCAGCTCGACGCGGTCGGGGTGATCGGTCGGCCAGGCGCGGACCTTGCGGGAGCAGTGCGCGGAGTGACGGTCCACTACGGGGTGCGCCTTGTGGTCGAAGTGGCCGGCGAGCCGGTCGAGGAAGCGGCACATGACATCGGCGTCGAAGGTCTCGGTGAAGACCCTGAAGTGCATGCGGCCCTTGGTGCCGATCGCGGACATGGCTTTGACCGAGAACCGGTTGCCCGTACGGCGGACGACCGAGGTGCCCCCCCTTGACACCCCAGGTACGGCCGGTGACCCGGTCGGATCGGATGCCAACCTGGTCGGCGAAGAGCACCTCGCCGCCCTCGGCCATCGCCTTGGCCCGGATCGCCGGCCAGATCCCCCTGGTCACCTTCGGCGACGGCACCAGCTTCCCCATCGCCGCCCGCCTCGCCTCCTGCGCCGGACTCGCCCCGACCACGAAGTCGTCCGGGACCTCCATCCACGGCGAACACGCACCCCGGGGCGGAAACCGGCAACTCAAACGCGCCATGTTCCTCTCCGCCTTCGCCTGCATGAACGCCGCCCCGGCCTCCCGCACCTACTACGACCGCCAGCGAGCCCGCGGCAAGACCCACACCCAGGCCCTTCTCCGCCTCGCCCGCCAACACATCAGCGTCCTGTTCGCCATGCTCCGCGACGGCACCTTCTACGAACCCCGCGTCCCCAAGGACGTCGAACTCGCCGCCATGACCCCAGCGAGTCGAACCGTCCCAACCCGAACCCAGGCGCCTTGACGAAATACATAAGAGGCACCCCCCACTTGTCTGGGATGGGATATGCCGACCGGCCACGGCACTCTTTATCCGGCCGATGGCGATGAGCTGCCTTCGGCGCATTCGGTGACGACAATGAGGGGAAAGAGATGTCCATACGAAGAAAAGCCATCGGGATGCTGGCAGCAGCAGCCGCTGGTCTGACGGTGGCGGGGGCTCCGGCTGCTGTTGCGGCCCCGTCTGCGGCGGGCAACGCGGTCACGGCCTCTGTATGGCGGAACATCGCCCTGACCGGGACCTACACGATCCGCGACGACGAGGGCATCTTCGCCGCCGGTACGTACTGCAACGGCAACGTCGCCTCCGAGGGCTGGGTGAACGAGGTCCGCACGCCGTCGGTGTGGTGGGAAACCACGTGCGGGGGCGAGATCCGTGTGGAGAAGCACGTATCCGCAGAGACGGACGCCAACGGCGGAGTCATGATCCATGTGACCCTGCAGTTCTACGAGGGCACGAACGACACCAACACCGACCTCGACGCCGAGTACCACTTCAACCGCTACGTCCCCGCAGGACAGACCTCGACGGTCAGCGAGATCACGCTCCGCAACGGGGAGAACGGCGGCAAGGACTGGGCGAAGCTCAACTTCGTCCTGCACAACAACCGCTGACGCCGTATTGGGGCGTCGGTCGCGCGCCTCGGAACACACGCGGTTCCCGGGCACGGTAAGCGGAGGCACAGCCACCTGCGCAAACCGGGCCCGGGAACCGCGGTACACGCTAGCCTCGGACCATGAGGCGCTACGGGGGAGTAACGCGGGTCGGCGGGATCGGGGACGCTGCGGCGCGGGGGGTTCAGTCCGCGCGGAACGTCGAGGATTTCTTCGGAACGGTGAAGCGGGTCATACAGCCTGTGCTGAGGTTCGACGTCTGTGCCTGTGTGACCGTGGATCCGCAGACGTTGATGAACACCGGCGGTGACTATCGGGACGGCCTGCCGTCCGCCATGATGCCGCGCATGCTCGACATCGAGTACCGCGAGGGGGACGCCAACGACCTGTCGGATCTAGCGGCCAGACCGACGCCGGTGGGCTTGCTCAGCCGGGAGACGAGCGGAAACCTCGACCTCAGTCCCCGGTACCGGGACATCATGCGACCCCTGGGTTTCCGCGACGAGTTACGTGTGCTGCTGCGGGACCGCCACGGGGCATGGGGCGCCCTGGTCATGGGCCGCGGAGACGACGTACCCCCGTTCGGCTCCTCGGACCTGGCTGTGGCGGCGTCGCTGGTCCAGCCGCTGGGAGCCGCACTGCGTCGGCTGCACCTGACACGGCTCGCCGAGGAAAGCGCCTCGGCGGTGGCGCCGGGACTGGCGCTGCTGGACGGTGACCATCAGGTGGTTCATGTGACGCCCACCGTGGCCATGTGGTTCGACGACCTGGCTCATGCCAACGGCGTACCGTCCGGTGGCCACGGCCACGGACTGCCTCCCGCCGTGTATGCGGTGGCAGCGGCGGTGCAGGCTCCCGGGGCCGCGGCCTCCCACACCTCGTGGATGCACAGTCGCAGGCATGGCCGGGTGCGGTTGCACGCCTGGCGCCTGGACGAACCCACGACGACCTCGGCCCGCACCGCCGTCGTTGTCGAACAGGCCGGTCCCGCCGAGCACATCGCGCTGATCGTCGCAGCATACGGACTGACCCCTCGTGAGAGGGACATCACCGCCCTGGTACTGCGGGGGCAGTCTACAGCCGACATCAGCCGTAATGTCGGCTTGTCGCCATACACGGTCCAGGACCATCTGAAGGCGGTGTTCAACAAGACGGGCGTCCGCAGCCGGCGTGATCTGGTCGCCGCTCTCTTCGCCCGTCATTACTCGCCGGACGTAGCGCCGGCTGTATCCGCACCACAGCGTCGTACCCCGTCCCGGCCCACCGCGGAACCCGGATAGGGTCCAAAGCACGGTCCATGCAATGTTCCCAGCCGAAGCGGTGCCCATGGCGTGGTCTGCTTCCACGGCTGCTGCTCCGTCGGCGAAGACCGGCCGTGGGGCGTCAACCGCCGCCGCGAAGGTACCCTCGACAGCCCGGTCGCGCTGAAGTCGATCCGCGCCGCCCGGCCCGACGGCAGACCGGCTTCGTTCACGTCTCGCGGTTCTGGCTCAACTTCCGTGAAGAGTTGACTGACCGTGATGTCAGCGGTGTGCGGTGGGATGGCCAGACCCTGTCGATGGCCTGCTGGGAGACCGTCCTATGCCCCTGTACCCGTCCTTGCCCCGTGCCCTGGCCGAGTGCGCGCCGACAAGGCGTACGCCTCCCGCAAGAACCGTGCCTACCTGCGCCGTCGCAGAGTCCGCTGCACCATCCCGGACAAGGCCGACCAGTCACGCAACCGCAGGAAACTCGGCTCCCGTGGCAGCCGGCCGCCACGTTTCGACCTCAGCGACTACCGCGAGCGCTACGCGGTCGGGTCCGGAATCCACCGCCTCAAACGTCACCGGCTGTGGCCACCCGCTACGACAAGCTCGCGGTTCGCTATGAGGCGACCGTCCTCATCGCGGCCATGAACGAGTGGCTGTGATCAGCACGCGTCGCTAGAGCTCGTAGTCCTGGGCCAGCTCCTCCCAGGGAATGCTGCGAAGCGCAAGGTCAGCGTCCTCGCCCAACGGGATGTCCGGGACGGGCTGGAACCAGACCACGGTGAGGGTGGAACGGTGCAGCACCGGGTCGAGCTCAGCAGCGACCGCTGTCGAGCGGAAGACGCCAACGCAAGCCACGGAAGGCAACACCTCAACAGGGCCGAAGGCCCCGGCGGTCTGGTCCGGGTACTCGCGGAAGGGCGGAACGAGATGGACCGGCGTGGACGGAAACGCGCGTTCGGCCTGCCGCTGGAGGCCGTTGACCTTCAGGTCGTTGATGCGCTTGCACGGGTAGCCCTCCAGCATCCCCTCATAGGTCGAAGACATCCGCAGCTCGGTGAGCTCGATCGAACGACCAGACGAGAGGACTGTGTGGCTCAGCGACATGCCGACACCCTATGCGCACGATCCACTTCCGATACACGCCGTAGACCAGGCTCTGGCCGACACCCCGGCACCGACCGGCAGCGGGCCACTGGACGGCCGGCCACCGCATGCGAGCTGGACGGCAGGGTGCGCACGCCCGGCTTCTCTCGCAGTGCTACCCGGGCTCATCGCCGACGTCCACGCCGCCGCCTCCGCCTCCGCCTCCGCCTCCGCCAGGAACTCGATCAGGCGCGGCTGTCTTCGGTGTGCAGCCTGGCCGCCGCCGTACCGAGCAAGTTCGGCCCCTACGAACAGGCCCGGCTCACCGCGGACCGGGCCCGTACTCGGGCGGAGGTGTCCGGCTCACCGCTCGCGTCGGCGGCCGCAGCCCGGGAGCCGGCGATCGTGCTGCGCCACCAGGACCGCACCCGGGAGGCCCAGGCTGTCGACGGTCACGCAATTCCCCACCGCTGTGGTCACGTAATTCCCCAGGTCGTGGGCCGTTGCATTGCACGATGTGGAGCGAGTCCACCGGCGTGCGGCTGCGCCATCGTGCCCTCTGCCGTCGCCGGTGGTGGCTGTCGCGGCACCGGCCTGAGAAGCTGTTCGGATGTCGGCATCGGATACTCGGAGAGGGACATTCGAGGTGCACCGCGGCGATCAGTCAGTGAATCTTCCAACCGCGTTGTCGCCGGAGCGGGCCTCTGAGATCAACGAGGTCATCGACCGGATCACGCGCTGGGCGAGGAGCCGTGAGGACATCGTCGGCCTGCTCCTGGTGGGATCTTGCGCCCGCAACGCCGCGCGGCCGGACTCCGACATCGACGTCGTCCTGCTCACCACGGACGAGTCCCGATATCTCCTCGAGGATGCCTGGGCCGTGGAACTCAAGCTGGGCGAACTGATCCGCACCCAGTCGTGGGGGCCGATCACAGAACGACGCTGTTCCACGGCCTCCGGCCTGGAAGTCGAGCTGGGTATCGGCTCTCCGACCTGGGCAAAGACAGATCCCGTCGATCGTGGGACGCATCGTGTCGTCACCGACGGTGCCCGGGTGCTGCACGACCCGGCAGGCATCCTTGCCGACCTTCTCGCCGCCTGCTAATTGACCGGTGGCTTGTCGGCGGGGCCCTTTGGCCGCTTGTTGGGCCGGTAACTGGGCCGTTCATGATGACCTGGTGGCTGGCGTTGATCAGCCGGTCCAGCAGGGACTCGGCGACGACGGGGTTGGGGAAGAGGGGATACCAGTCGCTGGGTGCCCGGTTGCTGGTGATGGTCAGGGGCCGACCCTGCCGCTCGGAGACGAGTTCGTAGAGGTCGTCGGCCTGGGGTGCGGTCAGCTGGCGCATGGCGAAGTCGTCGAGGATGAGCAGGTCGGGGCGGACGAGTTCGCGCATGCGCTTGTCCCAGGTGCGGTCCGCGTGGCCGCCGGCGAGCTCGGCCAGGGCGCGGCTGGTCTTGGTGAAGCGGACGTTTGCGCCCTGGCGGACGGCCTGGTGGCCGAGGGCCTGGGCGACGTGTGTCTTTCCGACGCCGACCGGTCCGAACAAAATGACGGAATCGCCGGAGTGAAGCCGGCGCAGGGCCGCCAGGTCGCGAATCTGGGCGGCCGGCAGCTTCGGGGACGCGTGGAAGCCGGAGCCCTCCAGGGCGGCCTGCTGTTCGAACTTGGCTTTGCGCAGGCGGCGTTCGAGCGCGACGGTCTCGCGGCGGCTGATCTCGTCCTGGCAGAGGACCTGGAGGAAGTCGAGGTGTCCGAGTTCGCCCTTCTGGGCCTGGGTGAGGCGGGCGTCTAGGGTTTCGAGCATCCCGGACAGCCGCAGCGTCTTGAGCGAGCCGACCTTGACATGGATGTCCGGGCCGACCATCGCCGTCGACCATCGGACCGGCACGAACGGCTCGGGCGGCAGCGGCAGCAGGGCCTCGGCCTCCACCGCCTCGAACACGGACAAGGGCTTTGCGCCATCCAACGGGCGGCACTGCCGCTGACCTGCGACGTTCCTCGCCCAGAGCAGGGCCTCGGCCTGCATGTGCTCCAGCGAGGTGAACGTCCGCCCGCTCCAGAACGAGTCGCGGACATAGGGCATGGGCCGCTCCACCCGCGGCTTGCCCTTCGGCTTCGAGGCGCGAGCCGGGTCCACCGACGTTCCGCAGTAGGAGGCAAGTTCGGCATACGACTTGTTGATCTGTGGGTCGTAGAGATCCGGCTTGTCCACCCCGGTCTTCAGGTTGTCCGGCACCAGACGCCGCGGGACGCCGCCGAAGAAGCGGAACGCTTCCACGTGCGCGAGGGTCCAGGCATGCTGGCCCATGTGCAGCACCGGACACACGAACATGTGCCGTGAGGCGGGCAGTACCATCGCGAATGCCCAGATCCGGTGCCGCTTCCCGCCGGCCGGGTTGATCCACTGCCCCAGGAAGCCGTAGTCGATCTGGGCCTCCGAGCCCGGCTCGACGTCCTCCCGCAGCACCGTGGCCTTGGAGCGGGCCGCCTCATCTGGCAGGTTCTCGTGCACCCAGCAGCGGAACGTCGACAGAGATACCTTCAACTTGCCTTCGTACCGCATGCGTTGGTGGATCGTGGTGACCGTCGTCGTCTTCAGCAGCTCTTTGGCATAGTCGCGGTGCGGCTCGATCTCTGCCCACCGGACCTGGTTCAGCTTCCGGCCGGCCAGCTCCGGGAACCACCTCTTGAGCAGCTTGGCCCAGTCCGTCTCGCTCATCGGCGGCCCTCCCGGGGTGATCCCGGCCGCCTCCGCCGGCGCCAGGCACTTCCTGACCTGTCTTGCGGTCCACCCCCAGCGAGGCGGACACCTGGCTCTTGGAGCGGCCCGCATACCAGTGCACGTAGATCTCGACGATGTCGACCACGGTGAACGTTCTCCTTGCCATCCGGTGCGTCCGTCGGCCTCTCGGCTCGCAGATCAAGAGACCGCGACCACTCCGAGAGATCAGGTCCCTCAACCCGGCACCGGCATGCCCATGGGGAACCCGACCGATTCACAAGGAACAGCAAGTAGCTAATCAAACCATCCTAAAAAGGGAACATCGCACCAATCCGAGCATGATCGGCTGCGCCCGCGGTGGTCAGCGTCCCGGCGGGGAGTCGTGACCACGGGGTGGGGAACTACGTGGCGCTGTCCATGCGGATCGTGGGGAATCACGTGACCGCTGACACGGGTAGACGGTCATCGGGCCGGCCATCGGATGCGGCGCAGGCCGTGGCCGGCGGACCAGACGACGAGACGGGTCTGCCCCCCACGAAAGTGGCCAGGGCCGGGGTGTCGGAGACGAGGTCGAGGAGCGCATCGGAGCGGAAGCTGGGGCCGGTCGCCTCGATGGTGAGGCCGAACTCGGCGACAAGGTCGTCGTAGTAGGCGGCCCACTCGGCATCGGAGACGATGCCGGGTATCGGTCGGCAGGGACAAGAAGATCGAGACCCCCTGCGCTTCGTGCCCGGGTGTCGGCCTGCCCCTGGGGACACACGGACAGCCGAGACCGGCGGTGAGCCGCACTGTGTCCCTTTGACCTCCCGGTCGCTACCGCTTCCCCACCGTCGGCAGGGCGGGGAGGCGGCACCGACCGCTCACCCCGGGTCACCAGTTCTTGTGCTGGACGTCGCCGAGGTCGCAGAAGGGGCAGTTGACGCTCAGGAAGTTCTCCGTACGGCGGAACTCCTCGTCGGCCAGGTGCCACCGTAGCCAGGCGGTGATGATGTGCTGGCCATTGCGGGTGGCCAGAATGTGGTCGGTGCCGTCGAGGATGTTGAACCACACCGGTACGTCGGTGTTGGCGTAGTCGCGCTTCATGTTCGCGGTGGCGAAGTCCTCGTCACCGCCGACGTAGAGGGCCGGGTTGCGCAGACTGGCCGGGCCGTTGCCGTCGAAGGAACCACCGGCCACATGGATGGTGGTCTCGATCCGTTGCTCGTCGGCCACGTCGAATGTTCCGATCGACCCGCGCGAATGGCCGCCGAAGGCCACCTCGGAGGTGTCGAGGTCCTGGTACAGCGGACTGCTCGAGGTCGCGTTCTGATCCTCCAGCCAGTCGAGGGCGTCGACCATGTAGTCGCCGTTGCTGGACGAGACCTCGCTGTAGACGACGAAGCCGTGCGAGGCCCACTGCCGCAGCATGTCCTCGTAGTCCGCGGGGCCGGACCCCGCCCCCGGGCCCCAGACGAGGACCGGGTGGTTCACGCCGTCCTGGCCGGCGCTCGTCGGATACACCAGCCACCCGTCGTTGCCCGGGCCCGCGGTGCTGTCGATGGTCACCGCGTACGGCCCTGGTGCCGTGACGTCCGCCACGGGAGGCAGTGACCCGGGAGGGGGATCGGTCGGGCCCCCGCTGCCTTCAGCCTCGACGAGCACATCGTCGACCGTAAGCGTCTCCAGGGCACTGCTGGCGTCCAGGGAGAATCGCAGCCGCAGGGTGCGGTCCGCGACCGGTGCCGGAAGGCGGAACGACGCGCTGCCCGTGGCGGTGCGGGCCGCTTCCAGCGTGGTGAAGGCACCACCGTCCACCGAGTAGGCGGCGCTGAAAGATTCTCCAAGGTCCAGCCCGGAAGCGGCCCGGGTGTACGACACGGTCACGTCGCTGTATCCGGCGAGGTCGATGGACGCGGATGTCAGGGTCGGGCCGGAGAGCAGCGACCCGCTCAACCGGGCACCGTACGTGCCGGTGCTGACGAAACCGGAGGCGGTGAAGCTGCCGAGACCGTCCGAGAAGTCCTCGCTGCAGACGGAAGCGGCGGCGGAAGCCGGGGGCGTGGTGAAGCCGATGGCACCCACAACCACGGTACTGACGGCCACTGCGCCGACCACTCGCAGGCGCCGGTTGATGCGAGACATGTCCGGAGTCCTTTCTGGGCTGCGCCGAGCAACTGCCTCGGCGCTTCGTCGTGGCACGTACACGATGGCGTCGCGCCCGATGACCGGACGGCGTTCCGCAACCGGTTCCGGCGATTGAAGCGGAAGCCGTGCGAGGGGGGATCAGGTGAATCACCGGTCTCCGGGCGATCGACTCCCGTCCCGGCGTGACCCGCGCCGGTGAGGCGAGCCACGAGCCGGGAACCGGCAGCTCCTTCTTCAGGCTGCGCTACATCTCGGGGGGCACCTGCAGCCGAGCTGTTCTCCTCCCTGGTCCACTGACTGATGTCCTTGGAGAGGCAAGAGCGGGGCAGGGAGGAAGTCCACCAGGCCTTGGAACCGATGCTGAATCTTTTGGACAATCCCGCAGAAATCCAGTTGTTCGGGCAGCGCAACCGCCAGCACCGACGAGCGTCTCCGGGAACATGCCGCCGGGCGTCGGCAACGTCCGCCAACTCCCCGTCGTCAGGGGCGCCGCAGCCCACGCGGATCACGCAACGCGGTCTACAGCACAAGGCTGCCCGCCTCGGCCCTTCCAACCGGGCCCGCGGGCCCGGAATGTGATCTTGCGGACGCCCTCGCCGGGTTCGGGTTCGCGCAGGCAGGTGTTGACGGTGAGGGTCTTGCCGAACGCCTGCGCAGAGCTCTCATTTCGAACTGTCGGCTCTTGACCTGCTGATACGCGGTTCAGAAACAGGCACTCAGCTTGTTCTTCAACCTCTGGCTGTGCCGTGGCGGGAGCTCGGTTGCGTGTTGCGGCTGAGTTCTGCGAGGTAGGCGTCCAGTGGCTGAAGTCGCCCGGGCAACGGCTCTCCGAGGTCCCACCACCGGATGGCCTCGACCTCGTCGTTGGGCTGGAACAACTGCGAGACGTCAGCAGCCCGGCCGGTGAACAGGGCGCCGTACTCGGCACGCTGGTCAGGCGCCAGAGTGAAGCTCGCGAAGCCGACGAAGCAGAACTGTCCGTCGGGCACGTGGTTGGTTTCTTCCAGCAACTCGCGCGCTGCCGCCTGGCGAGGTGTCTCGCCGGGGTCGATCTGTCCGCCTGGCAGTTCCCAGGTCTGCCGGAACCGGTTGAAGACCATCAAGACGCGATGGCCGTGCCACAGGGCCACCAGCGCAACGGGCAGGGGTGCATCACCTGGCGGCTTGTCTTCCGCTCCCAGGGCGAAAGAGACCAGGGCGTTACCGCGGTCGTCGACGGCAAGCGGCGGAGATTGGGAAGCAGCCACCTCGACATGATGCCTGCCCTGGTTCGGTAAGAGCCCGACTCGTGTGTTTTCCATGTCTCACGATGTCTCGAACTGGTTCGCTCAGGTGGGCGTTCGCCGGACGCTGAGGCGGCCTTCGTCTGATCAGGTGCTCCGACCAAGGTGCACTGACCAGGACGAAGGCCGTGAGAGTGAGTCTGCTGCTCGAAGCTGTTCCGGGGGAAGCCTTCGCGGAAGCGTCGCGCTTCCGGGACGAGTTGTACGCGTGTCCGACCATTCGGGGTGATGAGCTGTTCGAGCCGGCGGACGCGGCGCTGTGTGCGCCGGGGCGGTGCACTCGGCAGTGGAGCTGACGCTCCTGCCGGAACATCGATGTGGGAACGGAGCGATGTACGACGGCCTCAACCAGGGCCGGATCAACGCCGAGACGCTCCACATGCGGTTCATCGACTTCGAGAGCGCGTTCCGCTAGGTCCTGTCTGGAGTTCGGATCAGGAGTTCGGTAGATCGCCTGCGCGTTAGGGCTCGGTCTTGATAAGCCGTCAGTCATGGCGCGAGGCGATC
>NZ_JBHXQZ010000129.1:0-19097 GCF_042717095.1 Streptomyces sp. NPDC058632
GACCCGGCCCGATCCGAACGCGAGGCCCTACATCCCCCACAGGAGGCATCACCATGGCCAAGAACAAGAACCGTGAACGGAAGCAGCCGCAGACCGCACGCGCCCAGCAGACGGTGCAGCATCCCCCCGTCGAGCCGCAGACCGAGCAGCACGGCCCGCAGATCACGCCCGGAGACGTCGCCCGCAAGGGCAGGGAAAAGCGTTTCGGCCACAACTGACGCCCGCGCGGCGGGCTTTCGAGTCCCCGCACACGGCATGCGCGGAGGGGTGGGCCCGTCACCGGGCGCACCCCTCCCGGCTGTCGGTCCCCTCGGTCCCGTCGGCGTCGCCCGCCCGCCCCGGCCCGCCGGGCAGGCCCTAGCCCGCCAGGCAGGCCGGGCCGAGGAGGACCTTGAGGTCGCCGAACAGGGCGGGGTCCGGCTTCACCCGGTGCCGGTCCAGGCGCAGCACCGTCGTCTTCGTGGGCCCCTGGAGCTTGATGCGGACCTCGCTGTCGCCCTTGTGGTGGCCGAGGATCTCGCCGAGGCGGCTGACCATCGGCGGGGTGACCCTGGTCGCCGGGATGGTGAGCACGACGGGCGCGTTGGTGCCCGCGTTGGACAGGTCGGGCACCTGGAGTTCCATGGCGACCAGGCGCGGCACGTCCTCGCGCTTGTCGAGCCGCCCCTTGACGAACACCACGGCGTCCTCGACGAGTTGGGTCGAGACGAGCTGGTAGGTCGCGGGGAAGAACATGCACTCGAGGGAACCGGCGAGGTCCTCCACGGTGGCGATCGCCCAGGCGTTGCCCTGCTTGGTCATCTTGCGCTGGAGGCCGGAGATGATGCCGCCGATGGTGACGACCGCGCCGTCGCCGAAGTCGCCGCCGGTGAGCTGGGAGATGCCCGCGTCGGCTTTGTCGGACAGGACGTGCTCCAGCCCGAACAGCGGGTGGTCGGAGACGTACAGCCCGAGCATCTCCCGTTCCTGCGCGAGCAGGTAGGTCTTGTCCCACTCGTCGTCCGTGAAGGTGACGTCGAGGCCGAAGCCGGGCTCGGTGGTCTCCTGCTCGCCCATGCCGCCGAAGAGGTCGAACTGCCCCTCGGCCTCCTTGCGCTTGACCGCGACCACGTTGTCGATCATCGGCTCGTACTGGGCGGTCAGGCCCTTGCGGGTGTGCCCCATGGAGTCGAAGGCGCCCGCCTTGATCAGCGACTCCGTGGTGCGCTTGTTGCAGACGACGGCCTCGACCTTGTCGAGGTAGTCCGGGAAGGAGGCGTACTTCCCCTTGGCCTTGCGGGACTTGATGATCGACTCGACGACGTTGGTGCCGACGTTGCGGACCGCGGACAGACCGAAGAGGATCACGTCGTCGCCCTGCGCGGCGAAGTTCGACTCGGACTCGTTGACGTTCGGCGGGAGCACCTTGATGCCCATGCGGCGGCACTCGTTGAGGTAGACGGCGGACTTGTCCTTGTCGTCCTTGACCGAGGTGAGCAGCGCGGCCATGTACTCGGCCGGGTAGTTCGCCTTCAGATATCCGGTCCAGTACGACACGAGTCCGTACGCGGCGGAGTGGGCCTTGTTGAACGCGTAGCCGGCGAAGGGGACCAGCACGTCCCACAGGGCCTGGATCGCCTCGTCGCTGTAGCCGTTCTTACGGGCGCCCTCCTGGAAGAGGACGAAGTTCTTCGCCAGTTCCTCGGGCTTCTTCTTGCCCATCACGCGGCGCAGGATGTCGGCCTCGCCGAGCGAGTAGCCGGCGATGATCTGGGCGGCCTTCTGCACCTGCTCCTGGTAGACGATCAGGCCGTAGGTGACCGACAGCACCTCCCGGAGCGGCTCCTCCAGTTCCTTGTGGATCGGGGTGATCTCCTGGCGGCCGTTCTTGCGCTCCGCGTAGTTGATGTGCGAGTTCATGCCCATCGGGCCCGGCCGGTAGAGGGCCGAGACGGCGGAGATGTCCTCGAAGTTGTCGGGCTGCATCTGGCGGAGCAGCGAGCGCATCGGGCCGCCGTCGAACTGGAAGACACCGAGGGTGTCGCCGCGGCAGAGCAGTTCGAAGGTCTTGGGGTCGTCCAGCGGGAGGGCGAGCATCTCCAGGTCGATGCCCTTGTTGGCCTTCACCATCTTGATGGCGTCGTCCATGATCGTGAGGTTGCGCAGGCCCAGGAAGTCCATCTTCAGGAGGCCGAGCGACTCGCACTGGGGGTAGTCCCACTGCGTGATGGTCACGCCGTCGGTGTGCCGCACCCAGATCGGGGCGTGGTCGACGATGGGTTCGCTGGACATGATCACGCCGGCCGCGTGCACGCCCATCTGCCTCACGAGGCCCTCGACGCCCTTGGCGGTGTCGATGACCTTCTTCACGTCCGGCTCGTTCTCGTACATCGCGCGGATCTCGCCGGCCTCGTTGTAGCGGGGGTGCGAGGGGTTGGTGATGCCGTCGAGGTCGATGCCCTTGCCGAGGACGTCGGCGGGCATGGCCTTGGTGAGCCGGTCGCCCATGGCGTACGGGTAGCCCAGTACGCGCGCGGAGTCCTTGATGGCGTTCTTCGCCTTGATCTTGCCGTAGGTGCCGATCATGGCGACCTTGTCGGCGCCGTACTTCTCGGTGACGTACCGGATCACCTCGACGCGCCTGCGCTCGTCGAAGTCGATGTCGACGTCGGGCATGGAGACGCGCTCGGGGTTGAGGAACCGCTCGAAGATCAGACCGTGCGGGATCGGGTCGAGGTCGGTGATGCCCATCGCGTACGCGACGATCGAGCCGGCCGCGGAGCCCCGGCCGGGACCGACCGCGATGCCCTGCTTCTTGGCCCACATGATGAAGTCGGCGACGACGAGGAAGTACCCGGGGAAGCCCATCGAGATGATGGTGTCCATCTCGTACTCGACCTGCTTCATGCGGTCCTCGGGGATGCCGCCGGGGAAGCGGCGCTCCATGCCGCGCATCGTCTCCGCGCGGAACCAGGTGACCTCGGTGTAGCCCTCCGGGATGTCGAACTTGGGCATCAGGTCGCGCTTCTCGAACATGCCCGTGGTGTCGACCATCTCGGCGATCAGCCTGGTGTTGGCGCAGCCCTGCTGCCAGGCGTCGGAGGAGTCGATGGCGTACATCTCGTCGGTGGACTTGAGGTAGTAGCCGGTGCCGTCGAACCGGAAGCGGTCGGGGTCGGAGAGGTTCTTGCCGGTCTGGATGCACAGCAGCGCGTCGTGCGCGGTCGCCTCGTTCGCGTACGTGTAGTGCGAGTCGTTGGTGACCAGGGGCGGGATGCCGAGCTTCCTGCCGATCTCCAGCAGGCCGTCGCGGACCCGGTGCTCGATCTCGATGCCGTGGTCCATCAGCTCCAGGAAGTACCGGTCCTTGCCGAAGATGTCCTGGTAGTCGGAGGCCGCCTTGAGCGCCTCGTCGAAGTGGCCGAGGCGCAGCCGGGTCTGGAGCTCGCCGGAGGGGCAGCCGGTGGAGGCGACAAGACCGGTGGACCACTTGGCGATGGTCTCCTTGTCCATCCGCGGCCACTTCTGCAGCCAGCCCTCGGCGTACGCGTCGGAGGAGAGCCGGAAGAGGTTGTGCAGGCCCGTGCTGTCGACCGCCCAGATCGTCTTGTGGGTGTAACCGCCGGAACCGGAGACGTCGTCCCGCTTCTGGTGCGGCTGGCCCCACTGGATCTTGCGCTTGGTGCGCCGCGACTCGGGCGCGACATAGGCCTCGATCCCGATGATCGGGGTGACTCCGGCCTTCTGCGCGCTGTGGAAGAAGTCGTACGCGCCGTGCAGGTTGCCGTGGTCGGACATGGCGATGTGGCTCATGCCCATCTCGTTGCAGGCGTTGAACATGTCCTTGAGCCGCGCGGCACCGTCCAGCAGCGAGTACTGGGTGTGGACGTGCAGGTGCGTGAACGGCGTCTTCGACACGGTTCGGCCTCCAGGGAGAACTCTCGGCGACGGGCTTCGGACCGCCTGCCGACAGTCCGGGGGACAGCGTCAAAGTCTATGCCCCGGCACTGACGCTCGAGGGCTCCCCGGACGTACCTTCGGGCGTGTGGCGCGGGCACTCCCGTGACGCGTCACGCGTTGGACGGAGGACGGATCAGCCGTCCCCGGAACACCCCGTACCAGGAGGCACCAGCGATGTCGGTTCAGCAGCTCGACGACGAGCACCGCGGCGAGGAGATCCTCGCCGTTCTCGACACCGCCTTCGGTGAACTCCTGGCCGCCGACCCTGCCGCCTTCCGCGTGAAGTTCCGGAAGATGGCGGCCTCGGCGTTCGCGTTCTACCGGGGCACGGCGTGCCTCTTCTACCACGATCTGGACGCCGAGAAGAACGCCGGGCGGGGCGGTGGAAGGACGTACAGCGGTCCCTACCTGGACGAGCGGACGTCCCGGGTGTGGATCCACGGCGATCTGCACGCGGAGAACTTCGGCACGTACATGGACTCCAACGGCCGTCTGGTCTTCAACGTCAACGACTTCGACGAGGCCTACGTCGGCCCCTTCACCTGGGACCTCAAGCGCTTCGCCGCCTCCATGGCGCTGATCGGCTACGCGAAGGCGCTCAGCGACGAGCAGATCACCGAGCTGGTGCGGATCTACACGGCCGCGTACCGGGAGCGGATCCACGCGCTGGCGACCGGCGCGAAGAGCGACGAGGTGCCGCCGTTCACCCTGGACACCGCGCAGGGCCCGCTGCTCGACGCGCTGCGCGACGCCCGCTCGCTGACCCGGTTCGGGCTGCTGGACTCGATGACCGTCATCCGTGACTTCGAGCGCCGCTTCGCCTCCGGCGGCGGCGCGGTCGAGCTCGACGCCGCCACCCGTTACAAGGTCCTCGCCGCCTTCGACGGCTACCTGGAGACGCTGCCGGACGCCTCGCTGGCCCACCCCGACTCCTACCGGGTGAAGGACGTCGTGGGCCGCCGGGGCATCGGCATCGGTTCGGCCGGACTGCCGTCGTACAACATTCTGCTGGAGGGGCACAGTGACGCCCTGGAGAACGACGTGGTGATCTACATCAAGCAGGCGCAGCACCCGGCCGCCTCGCGGCACATCACCGACCCGGCGATCCGGGACTACTTCCAGCACGAGGGCCACCGTACGGTGATCTCCCAGCGTGCCCTGCAGGCGCACGCCGACCCGTGGCTGGGCTGGACCGAGCTGGACGGCACGGGGCAGCTGGTGGCGGAGGTCTCGCCGTACGCCGTGGATCTCGACTGGGGCGACATCGACGAGCCCGACGAGATCGCCCAGGTCGTCGCCGACCTCGGCCGGGCCACGGCCACGATGCACGCGGCGGCGGACGACACCTCCGGCGAGTCCCTGGTGCCGTTCTCCACCGAGCGTGCCATCGACGCGGCGATCGCGGCCGACGAGGAGGGGCTCGAGCCGCTGCTGGTCGACTTCGCGCACAGCTACGGCGCCCGTGCGCGCGGCGACCACCAGATCTTCCTGGACCTGTTCCGCAACGGCAGGATCCCGGGACTGTGATCCCGGGACGGTGACCTTCCTCCCGGCCGGGACTGCCCCGGCCGGGTAATTCCCGCCAACCGGAACCCTTTAGGGATCCCTTACCGGAGCGCATGACAGACTCGGCCCACCATGGACATATCCGGAGCCCCTCTCAGAGCCGTACGCGCGGCGCTGTTCACGACCGTGGTCGTGACCCTCAGCACCGCGTCGCACGTGCTGCTGTCGGGGGCTCCTCTGCCGGTGAGCACGGTGACGGTGATCGCCGTCGCCGTGTTCGTCCTGGCGTACGCCCTCGCGGGCCGGCAGCGCTCCTTCGGGCGGATCGCCGCCCTGCTGATCCCGCTGGAACTGGCCGCCGACACCGTCTTCACCACCGGCCAGCACGTCTGTTACGGCCGGATGGGCGGCCCGGTCACGGGCCCGCTGCGCTCGGTGGGCTTCGACGTGCTGTGCGGCGACGGCAGCGGCGTGGGCACCCCGCTGACGCAGGTGGCCGGCACCGCGGCCCACGGCGGCGACCGGTTCGCCGGCCTGCTCGCGCAGGCCGAGCCGGCCACCGCGTGGCTGCTGCTCGGCGCGCACATCGGCATCGGCCTGTGCGCCGCCGCCTGGCTGCACCGCGGCGAGCGGGCGCTGGCCCAGCTGCTGGGCGCGGTGACGGCGACCACGTTCCGGCCGCTGCTGCTGGCGGTCGCCGCGGTGACCGTGCGCCGCGCCCCGAAGGTCCGTCGGCCGGTCCGCCCGGACCACCGGACCACCACGGCGGTGGACCGGATCCTCGTGCACTTCCTGGGGCGGCGTGGACCGCCGTGCTCCACCGCCCTCGCCTGAGACGGCTCAGCCCTCCGGCGTCGGCGCCATGTACGAGCACGCGTAGTCCCCCATACGTATCCCGCACACCCTGTGCGCGTCCCCCGTGGAGAGCATCACCATGAGCAAGCGGAACACCCAGGCGGCGAAGACGGCGGCCCGTGAGCGTCTGCGCGTCGAGCGCGAGCGCGAGGCCAAGAGGGCCAAGGCCAAGCGTCAGCTGATCGTCGCCGGTTCGGTCGTCGGCGTCCTCGCGATAGCCGCCGGCATCGGCTACGCCGTCGTCCAGGCCAACCAGCCCGGCGCCTGGGAGGCCGCCGCGGACGCGAAGCTCGTCAAGCCGGCCAACACCAGCGGTGAGAACGGCACCACCGTCGTCATCGGCAAGGACACCGCGAAGAAGACCCTGGAGCTGTACGAGGACCCGCGCTGCCCGATCTGCGCCTCGTTCGAGCAGACCGTCGGCGGGACGATCGACAAGGACGTCGCGGACGGCAAGTACAAGGTCCAGTTCATCGGCGCCTCGTTCCTCGACCGCAACCTGACCGGCGAGGGCTCCAGGAACGCCCTGAGCGCCCTGGGCGCCGCGCTGGACGTCGGTCCCGAGGCGTTCCTCCACTACAAGTCCGCGCTGTACTCGGCCGAGTTCCACCCCGAGGAGAGCGAGGACAAGTTCAAGGACGACTCCTACCTGATCGAGGTGGCGAACTCCGTCGAGGAGCTGAAGGGCAACAAGGAGTTCCGGACGGCCGTGGAGGACGGCACCTACGACAGGTGGGCGCTGGAGATGTCCGACAAGTTCGACAGCAGCG
Organism: Streptomyces sp. NPDC058632; assembly: GCF_042717095.1. Taxonomy (NCBI): domain Bacteria; kingdom Bacillati; phylum Actinomycetota; class Actinomycetes; order Kitasatosporales; family Streptomycetaceae; genus Streptomyces; species Streptomyces sp. NPDC058632. The sequence continues at coordinate 7,071 of NZ_JBHXQZ010000129.1, forward strand.
ACGTCCAGGGCACCCCCACGCTGAAGATGGGCGGCGAGAAGCTCACCGGGTCCGACGGGCAGAACGCGCCGATGACGGTCGCCGAGTTCACCGCGGCGATCGACAAGGCGCTCAAGGCCTGATCCCCGGATCCGGGGGCGCGCGGCCGGCGTTCGATCACGGCCGGCCGGACGCACGCTGAAGAGCGGGCGAACTTTCGCGAGTTCGCCCGCTCTGGCATGTACCGGTCAGTAGCCTGACCGGTTGTGACCACTCGACACAGATCATCCGAGAGCGCCGTACCCGCCCCGGCCGACGCCACCACCGCCACCGCCACCGCGGACACCAACGCCCTGTCACTCCGACGCCGTTCGGTCGTCAAGGCGGCGGCCGCGACCGCGGTCCTCGCCGCACCGCTCACCGCCGCGCCGCCCGCCCGCGCCGCCACCGCCGCGGCCCCCGTCTTCCTGCACGGGGTGGCCTCCGGCGACCCGCTGCCGGACGGCGTCCTGCTGTGGACACGCGTGACGCCGACAGCGGAGGCGATACCCGGCTCGGGACTCGGCCCCGACACCGAGGTCGCCTGGACCGTCGCCCGGGACAAGGCGTTCACCACCGTCGTCGCGAAGGGCTCGGCCCGCGCCACCGCGGCCACCGACCACACCGTCAAGGCCGACATCCGCGGCCTCGCGCCGGCCACCGACTACTGGTTCCGCTTCTCCGCCGGCACCGCGGACTCCCCCGTCGGCCGCACCCGCACCGCCCCGGCCGCCGACGCCGCCGTGACCGGTCTGCGCTTCGGTGTGGTCTCCTGCTCCAACTACGAGGCCGGGCACTTCTCGGCGTACCGCCACCTCGCGGCCCGCGGCGACCTCGACGCCTGGCTGCACCTCGGCGACTACATCTACGAGTACGCCTCCGGCGAGTACGGCACGCGCGGGCGGACCGTCCGCGCGCACGAGCCCGCCCACGAGATCGTCTCCCTCGCCGACTACCGCGTCCGGCACGCGACGTACAAGACCGACCCCGACCTCCAGGCACTGCACGCCAAGGCGCCGGTCATCGCGATCTGGGACGACCACGAGATCGCCAACGACACCTGGTCCGGCGGTGCCGAGAACCACACCGAGGACGAGGAGGGCACCTGGGCCGCGCGTCGGACCGCCGCCAAGCGCGCCTACTTCGAGTGGATGCCGGTGCGTCCCGCGATCGCCGGCACCACCTACCGCCGGCTGCGCTTCGGCAGGCTCGCCGACCTCTCGCTGCTGGACCTGCGCTCCTTCCGCTCCCAGCAGGTCTCCGTGGGCAACGGCGACGTCGACGACCCGGACCGTACGCTCACCGGCCGCGCCCAGCTCGACTGGCTGAAATCGGGGCTGTCGGCGTCCGACACCACCTGGCGGCTGGTCGGCACCTCGGTGATGATCTCGCCGCTCGCGCTCGGCGCGCTCCCCGCCAGTCTGCTGAAGCCGATCGCCAAGCTGCTCGGCCTGCCGCAGGAGGGCCTCGCCCTCAACACCGACCAGTGGGACGGCTACACCGACGACCGCCGGGAACTCCTCGCCCATCTGCGGACGAACGCGATCCGCAACACGGTCTTCCTCACCGGCGACATCCACATGGCGTGGGCCAACGACGTGCCGGTGAACGCGGGCACGTACCCGGCTTCCGGCTCGGCGGCCGCCGAGTTCGTCGTGACCTCGGTCACCTCGGACAACCTCGACGACGCCGTCAAGGTCCCCGAGGGCACCGTCACCACGATCGCCTCCCCGCTGATCAAGGCCACCAACCGGCACGTCCGGTGGGTCGACACCGACCGCCACGGCTACGGTGTGCTGGACATCACGTCCGCGCGGGCGCAGATGGACTACTACGTGGTCTCCAGCCGCACCGACCCGGCCGCCACGTCCAGGTGGACGCGCTCCTACCGGACGCTCAACGGCACCCAGCGGGTCGAGCGCGCCGACAGCCCGGTCTGACCCACGCGGTTCTCCTCGTCAGTCGTCGTCCAGCGCGTCGAGGAAGCCGAGCGCCACCCGCCAGGTGGCCTCGGCGGCCTCCTCGTCGTGGTCCGGCAGGTCGGGGTCGGTGTAGAGGTGGCCTGCCCCGGCGTACCGGTACACCTCGACGTCGGCTCCGGCGCGGCCCATCTGCAGATACCAGGCGCTCAGCCAGTCGTCGGTCTCGAACGGGTCCGGCTCGGCGACATGGAGCTGCACCGGCAGGCCGTCCACCGTCGCGTTCGCCGCGATGTCCGAGGTGCCGTGCAGGAGCAGCAGCCCGCGCGCCCGGCCGTCGCCGAGGGCCAGCGTCTGGGCGACGGAGGCACCGAAGGAGAACCCGGCGTACACCAGCCCCCGCTCCGAGTAGGGCGCGGCGGCGAGCACGGCCCGCTTGAGCAACTCGTCCCTGCCGATGGACTCCTGGTGGGCCATGCCCTCCTCGACCGTGTCGAACGTACGGCCCTCGAAGAGGTCGGGCGTCCACACCTCGTGTCCGGCGGCACGCAGCCGGTCCGCGGCCGCGGACACCGCGGGCCGCGGGCCGTAGGTCGAGTGAAACAGCATGATGTTCATGACGCCCATGGTGCCAGCCGGGTACGACGGCCGGTGTCCGACGGTGTGCCGGGCCGGCGTGCGGGCGGCCCCGTGCCGCGGTGCCGGACCGCGGCACGGGCCGTACCCACGACGCAGCGGATGTCACATGTTCACTCCGTCCGGGGCCGGTTAGGTTCGAGGACATGGAAGACGTGCTCCGCCCCCTGATCGTGTTCGGCGGCTCGGTCGTGCTCACCCTGATGCTCGGCTATGCCACCGACCGACTGCTGCGCAAGGCCGACGCCCGGCATCCCGAGACCCCCATGTGGGGGCTGCTCCGGCGCGGCCGCATCCCCTACCAGCTGCTGGTCTGCGCGGCCCTGCTGAGAGGTTCGTTCAGCGAGGCGAAGCTGTTCGAGGACAACCGGGCCACCGTCGAGCGGGTGCTGACGCTGGTGCTGATCGGGTCGGTCGCCTGGCTGGTGATCCGGATCGCGGCGGCCGTCGTCGAAACCTCGTACACCCGGTACGCCAACGTGCACCGCGAGCGCGACCCGGCCAGGGTCCGCCGGGTGCGCACCCAGGTGACGCTGATCCGGCGGGTCGTCTCGGCGATCGTCGGAACGGTGGCGGTGGCCGCGATGCTGCTGACCTTCCCCGCCATGCGCGCGGCCGGAGCCTCACTGCTGGCCTCGGCGGGCATCCTCGGCATCGTCGCCGGTGTCGCCGCCCAGTCCACGCTCAGCAACCTCTTCGCCGGGCTGCAGATCGCCTTCGGCGACATGGTGCGCATCGGTGACACGGTCGTGGTGGACGGCGAGTGGGGCACGGTCGAGGAGATCACCCTGACCTTCCTCACCGTGAACACCTGGGACGAGCGCCGGATCACCATGCCGGTGTCGTACTTCACGTCCAAGCCGTTCGAGAACTGGTCCCGCGACTCCCCGCAGATGACCGGCGTCATCCACTGGCACCTGGACCACCGGGCCCCGCTGGACGCGATGCGCGAGCGGCTCCGCGACATCCTGCGCGAGTGCCAGGCCTGGGACGGCCGTGCCTACAACCTGACGGTCACGGACAGCACGCCCAGCACCATGCAGGTGCGGGCCCTGGTGACGGCCAAGGACGCGAACGACATCTGGACGGTACGGGTCACGGTCCGCGAGCAGATGATCCGCTGGCTGACCGAGCAGCACCCCTACGCCCTGCCCCGGGTCAGCACCGCCCCGGCCGACCCGGCACCGGCCCTCGACAAGAGCCGCCACTCCCCCGGCGCCTCCGCCGACATCCTCCCTCCCCCCGGTCTCCCCGGCCCCTCCGGTCCCCCGGACGACATGGCGGCCGCCCACGACCCGCAGGGCACCGCGCACGAGTACTGAAGGCGCCTCAGTGGCCGCGTTCGGCGCCGCCGTTGACCTGGATGATCTGCGAGGTGATGTGCGCGGCGCCCGGGGAGGCCAGCCAGTGCAGAGTGGCGGTCACGTCCCCGGGCGTCCCGGCCCGCCCGTCGGCGGTCTCGGCGACCAGCCGCGCCCGCCGCTCGTCGTCGATGCCGTCGCCGAAGAACGCGGTGTCCTCGATGTAGCCGGGCGCGACCACGTTCACCGTGATGCCGTGCGGCCCCAGCTTCCGGGCGAGGTCATGGGCGTACGGATGCAGCCCGGCCTTGGCCGCCGCGTACGCGACCTGCCCGGAGCCCCGGTAGGCGGCGATGGAGCTGAGGAACAGCACCCGCCCGCCGGGCTCGGCGAGCCGGTCCCTCAGGGCCTCCGTGAGCAGGACGGCGGTCAGCAGGTTGAGCCGGAAGGCGACCGTCCAGTGGCGGGCGACGGCGTCGAGCGGGTCGTCCGCCCCGGCCTGGCGTTCGAGGAGACCGCTGCCCCCGGCACTGTGGATCAGTACGTCGACGGCCCCGAACTCCCGGCCGACGTAACCGGCGACGCCCCGCACCGCGACCGGATCGGCGAGGTCGGCGGCGTACACCTCGGCCCCCCGCACCTCGGCCACGGCCCGCTCCAGGACCTCCCCGCGCCGCCCGAGCAGCAGCACCCGGTCCCCGTCGGCGGCGAACACCCGTGCCGCCGCCAGCCCGATCCCCGTACCGCCCCCGCTGATCACCACGTTCCGCGTCATGCCCCGACCTTACGGACAGAACGCCGCACCGCCGCGCGAACTCACCGCATACTGCGCACATCGAGCCGGCGCGGCACCCGGTCCGCCGCCTCGGGGCCGGCCCCGGCTCACCGCAGGGCGAACAGCAGGGCCGGCTGGTCCACGGTCGGTGCCCCGGGCGGCCGGACGGCGGACCTCCACCCCGCCGCGCCGGCCCCCGCACCGGACGCCGCGGGTCACCACGCGCGCCCGGTCACGGAACCCGTACGGCCAGGGGCAGGCGTACGGGTACGCGTCCGGCACGGGTACGCGTCCGGCTACGGAGCCCCGCCGGTCACAGAACGCGTCGCATGGCCCGGTGCGGCATTCCCGCGTCCGGGAACTCCGGCCCGTACGCCACGTATCCCAGCCGCTCGTAGAACCCCAGGGCGTGGGTCTGCGCGTGCAGGTCGACGGCGGTGAGGCCGCGGGCGCGGGCCGCCTCCTCGATGCCCCGGACCAGGGCGGCCCCGACGCCGAGCCCCCGCGCCCGACGCGTCACCGCGAGCCGCCCGAGGGACCCGACCGAGGCGTCACCGCCGGTCTTCGCAGCGGCGGCCCCGCCGTGCAGCAGCCGTCCGGTGCCGAGCGCCGAACCGTCCCCACCGGCCGCGAGCACATGCACGGCGCCGGTGTCGTAGGCGTCGTACTCCAGGTCCTCGGGCACGCCCTGCTCGGCGACGAAGACCTCCTTGCGCACCGCGAAGCACGCCTGGCGGTCGCCGGGTTCCACCGCCTCGCGGACCACGTACGGGGTGCTCACGCGTAGGTCTCCTCCCGGACCAGGTCGAGCGCCTGGCGCAGGTCCTCGGGGTAGTCGCTGGTGAACTCCGCCCACAGACCGTCGCCGGGGTGCTCGAAGCCGAGCCGTACGGCGTGCAGCCACTGGCGGGTGAGACCGAGCCGCTTGGCGAGCGTCGGGTCGGCGCCGTAGGTCAGGTCACCGACGCAGGGGTGCCGGTGGGCGGCCATGTGCACGCGGATCTGGTGGGTGCGGCCGGTCTCCAGCTTGACGTCGAGGAGCGAGGCGGCGCGGAAGGCCTCGACGAGGTCGTAGTGCGTGACGGAGGGCTTGCCCTCGGCGGTGACCGCCCACTTGTAGTCGTGGTTCGGATGCCGCCCGATGGGGGCGTCGATGGTGCCGCTGGTCGGGTCGGGGTGGCCCTGGACCAGGGTGTGGTAGCGCTTGTCGACCGTGCGCTCCTTGAACTGGCGCTTCAGCGACGTGTACGCGTACTCCGACTTGGCGACCACCATGAGACCGGAGGTGCCGACGTCGAGGCGGTGCACGATGCCCTGGCGCTCGGCGGCGCCGGAGGTCGAGATGCGGTACCCGGCGGCGGCGAGACCGCCGATCACGGTCGGCCCGGTCCAGCCCGGCGAGGGGTGGGCGGCGACCCCGACCGGCTTGGCGATCACGACCACGTCGTCGTCGTCGTGCACGATCTCCATGCCCTCGACGGCCTCGGCGACCACCCGCACGGGGGCGGGCGCCTGCGGCATCTCCACCTCGAGCCAGGCGCCACCGCTCACCCGCTCCGACTTGCCGACCACCGATCCGTCGACCGTGACCTTCCCCGCGGCGGCGAGTTCGGCCGCCTTGGTCCGGGAGAAGCCGAACATGCGGGAGATGGCGGCGTCGACGCGCTCGCCCTCCAGTCCGTCGGGCACGGGCAGGGTTCGGATCTCGGAAATCGTACTCACCCGTCGAGTATGCCGGACCGGTCCGGCAACTCCGTACGCGCGCTCTCGGTCCTGCTCAGTCCTTGTGGACGGTCCCGTCCGGGTCGAGGCCCCGGAAGGACAGCAGGACGATCAGGATGCCGCCGCAGACGATCGCCGAATCCGCCAGGTTGAAGACGGCGAAGTGCTTGGGCGCGATGAAGTCGACGACCGCGCCCTGGAAGACTCCGGGGGAGCGGAAGATCCTGTCCGTGAGGTTGCCGAGGGCACCACCGAGCAGCAGGCCCAGCGCGATCGCCCAGGGCAGGCTGTACAGCTTGCGGGCCAGCCGGATGATCACCACGATCACCGTCGCCGCGATCACCGTGAAGATCACGGTGAAGGCCTCGCCGAGGCCGAACGCCGCGCCCGCGTTGCGGATCGCCTCGAACCTCAGCCAGTCCCCGACGATCTCGACGGGCGCGTGGTGCTCCAGCTGGGCGACCACGATCATCTTACTGATCAGGTCGAGGGCGTAGGCGACGACGGCGACGGCGAACAGCACGGCCACGCGCCGCTTGCCACGGGGCGCCTCGGCCGCCTCCGTGTCCTGGGCACCGGCCCCGTCGAGCCCGGGCCGGCCCCGCTCGTCACGGTCCTGCCCGTCCCGGTCCGCGTCCGGGGTTTCCGGCGTACCGATGATGCGCTCCGCCTCTGCCACGTGAGTCCCTCAACCTAGGTACCTGACTGAGGACGAGGGTACGGCACACCCCGTGCGGCCCTCGTGCTCAGGCGGCGTACGAGGGCGGTCAGTACCGTCGCTCCTGCTTCTGCTTGCACTCGACGCACAGCGTGGCCCGGGGGAAGGCCTGCATCCTGGCCTTGCCGATCGGGTTGCCGCAGTTCTCGCACAGGCCGTAGGTACCGGCGTCCAGCCGCTGCAGGGCGCGCTCGTACTGAGTGAGCATCTCGCGCGCGTTGGCGGCGAGCGCCAGTTCGTGCTCACGCGTGATGTTCTTCGTGCCGGTGTCGGCCTGGTCGTCGCCCGCCCCGTCGCCGGAGTCCCGCATCAGGCCGGCCAGCGACCGTTCGGACGAGGTGATCTCCTCGCGCAGCCGCAGCGCCTCGGCCGTCAGTTCGGCCCGCGCCTCCTCCACCTCTTCCGGTGTCCAGGGCTCCTCGCCCGGACGCACCGCGAGGTCGCCGGGCTCCACTGCGGCGATCCGCGCCTTGGGCACGGCGGTCTTCGCCGCCGTCGCCGCGCCAGGAGTCTTCTCAGCACCCACCGTCGTCGCTCCCGTCTGCGTCGCGGCCTCGGCCGCACCCGCGTCAGTGGCCGTGCCGTGCCCGGCCGTGTCCTGTGTGCCCCCGCTGGTCCTGGCGGTGCCTGTGTCCGTACCGCCCTTGCGCGCGGCGGCCGCCTTCCTCCGGGAGCCCTTGCCCGCGGCGGCTTCGGAGGCGGCCGTCTCCGTCTCCGTCTTCGCGGAGGTGGCTTCGGAGACGCTCTTTCGGGCCGCGGACGCCCCGCCCGCCGGCTTCGCCGCCGCGGCCTTCCCGGCCTTCGCTTTCCCTGCCGTCGTCTTCCCGGTGCCGGTCTTCCCCGCCGCGTTCTTCCCCGCCGCGGCCTTCGCCGATCCGGTCTTCCCGGCCGACTGCTTCGTGGCCGCCTTCCCCGCCGTGCTCTTCCCCGTCCGCGCTCTCTCTGTCGCCTTCGTGTCCTCCCGGGAATGCTCGGCGGACGCGGCCGTGCCGGACGCCGACTGCTGTACGGCGGTCTTCTTCGCCACCATGGCCGCGGCCCCTTTTCACATGCTGTGATCTTGCGCGCGAATCGTGCTGGGACGATAAATCGACTCGGGTCCCGCGGCAACGGGGCGCACCGCCCGATCGCCCGCCCCGCGGACGCCGCGCGGCGGACCTTCATGCGTTGTGCCCAGCTCCCCGCCGGGTATGCCACCAAGTCGGACGTCGTAGAATCCGAACACCCGTACCGCGCCATTCGGTGGTATGTCACTCCATGGGCGACTCGTGCGGTATGTGCGCGGACCCCACCCTGACCTCGCCCTGACCCTCCACCCGCCGTCCCGGAACAACCGGTCGGCCGCTGTCTGCCGCGCGCCGTACACTGGGCGGAGCGAAAAGCGTGGATGGGGACGAGTAGCGGCGTACGCAGCCCAGAGCGACCCGGGGACGGTGTGAGCCCGGGGGTGAGCGCGACGTGAAGATCACCCCGGAGCCGCCGGAGGAAAGCCGCAGCCCGACAGCAGCGGCGAGTAGAACCGGCATCGCGATCCCAATGAGGGGGCTGACCGGCGCACACGACGCACCGGGAAGCCAAGGAGGGTGGTACCGCGGGAGCGCGCCGACGGCGGCGCAGGATCGACACAGCTCTCGTCCCTCCGGACGGAAGGCAGCAAGTCCGCCGGAGGAAGCCCGCTGATGACAACGCCGACGTACCGACAGGTGCCAGCCCAGGTCGACCTGCCCGCTCTCGAGCACGCGGTGCTCGACTTCTGGCAGGAACAGAAGATCTTCGCCAAGAGCCTGGAGCAGTCCGAGGGCCGCCCCGAGTGGGTGTTCTACGAGGGCCCGCCCACCGCCAACGGCATGCCGGGTGCCCACCACATCGAGGCGCGCGTCTTCAAGGACGTCTTCCCCCGTTTCCGCACCATGCGGGGCTACCACGTGGGCCGCAAGGCCGGCTGGGACTGCCACGGCCTCCCGGTGGAGCTGGCGGTGGAGAAGGAGCTCGGCTTCTCCGGCAAGCAGGACATCGAGGCGTACGGCATCGCCGAGTTCAACGCCAGGTGCCGCGAGTCGGTGACCCGCCACACCGACGCCTTCGAAGAGCTCACGACCCGCATGGGCTACTGGGCCGACCTCCAGGACCCGTACCGCACGATGGACCCGGAGTACATCGAGTCCGTCTGGTGGTCGCTGAAGGAGATCTTCACCAAGGACCTGCTGGTCCAGGACCACCGGGTCGCCCCCTGGTGCCCCCGCTGCGGCACCGGCCTGTCCGACCACGAGCTGGCGCAGGGCTACGAGACGGTCGTCGACCCGTCCGTCTACGTCCGCTTCCCCCTCACCTCCGGCCCGCTGGCCGGCGAGGCCGCGCTCCTGGTGTGGACGACCACGCCGTGGACGCTGGTGTCCAACACCGCGGTCGCCGCGCACCCCGAGGTCGCCTACGTCGTCGCGACGAACGGCGAGGAGAAGGTCGTCGTCGCCGAGCCGCTGGTCGCCAAGGCCCTCGGCGAGGGCTGGGAGACCACCGGCGAGACCTTCACCGGCGCCGAGATGGAGCGCTGGACCTACCAGCGCCCCTTCGAGCTCGTGGAGTTCCCGGAACCGGCCCACTACGTGGTCAACGCCGAGTACGTCACCACCGAGGACGGTACGGGCCTGGTCCACCAGTCGCCCGCCTTCGGCGAGGACGACCTCAGGGTCTGCCGCTCCTACGGCCTGCCGGTGGTGAACCCGGTCCGCCCGGACGGCACCTTCGAGGAGGACGTCCCGCTGGTCGGCGGCGTCTTCTTCAAGAAGGCCGACGAGAAGCTGACGGAGGACCTGGGCGACCGGGGCCTGCTGTTCAAGCACCTTCCCTACGAGCACAGCTACCCGCACTGCTGGCGCTGCCACACCGCGCTGCTCTACTACGCGCAGCCCTCCTGGTACATCCGCACCACGGCCGTCAAGGACCGCCTGCTCGAGGAGAACGAGGGCACCAACTGGTTCCCGGACTCCGTCAAGCACGGCCGGTACGGCGACTGGCTGGACAACAACATCGACTGGGCGCTGTCCCGCAACCGCTACTGGGGCACCCCGCTGCCGATCTGGCGCTGCGAGGACGACCACCTCACCTGCGTCGGCTCGCTCGCCGAGCTGACCGGGCTGACCGGCACCGACCAGTCGGACCTCGACCCGCACCGCCCCTTCATCGACGAGGTCACCTTCGCCTGCCCGCAGGACGGCTGCGGAAAGACGGCCACGCGCGTGCCCGAGGTCATCGACGCCTGGTACGACTCGGGTTCGATGCCGTTCGCGCAGTGGGGCTACCCGCACAAGAACAGGGAACTGTTCGAGAGCCGGTACCCGGCGCAGTTCATCAGCGAGGCCATCGACCAGACCCGCGGCTGGTTCTACACGCTGATGGCGGTCGGCACCCTGGTCTTCGACAAGTCCCCGTACGAGAACGTCGTCTGCCTCGGTCACATCCTCGCCGAGGACGGCCGCAAGATGTCCAAGCACCTGGGCAACACCCTGGACCCGGTCCCGCTGATGGACCAGCACGGCGCGGACGCGGTCCGCTGGTTCATGGCGGCCGGCGGTTCCCCGTGGGCGGCCCGCCGGGTGGGCCACGGCACCATCCAGGAGGTCGTCCGCAAGACGCTCCTGACCTACTGGAACACCGTCGCCTTCCAGGCGCTGTACGCGCGTACGTCCGGCTGGGCCCCGTCCGAGGCCGACCCGGCACCCGCCGGCCGCCCGCTGCTGGACCGCTGGCTGCTCTCCGAACTGCACGCGCTCACCGACCAGGTGACCCGGGCGCTGGACAGCTACGACACCCAGCGCGCCGGCAAGCTGCTGTCCGCGTTCGTCGACGACCTGTCCAACTGGTACGTGCGCCGGTCCCGGCGCCGCTTCTGGCAGGGCGACAAGGCCGCGCTGCGCACCCTGCACGAGGTCGTCGAGACGGTCACCAGGCTGATGGCCCCGCTGACCCCGTTCATCACCGAGCGGGTCTGGCAGGACCTGGTCGTGCCGGTCACCCCGGACGCCCCGGAGTCGGTCCACCTGTCCTCCTGGCCCGAGGCCGACCCGACGGCGATCGACCCGGAGCTGTCGAAGCAGATGGTGCTGGTGCGCCGCCTGGTGGAGCTGGGACGGGCCACCCGCGCGGAGTCGGGTGTCAAGACCCGCCAGCCCCTCAAGCGCGCCCTGATCGCGGCGAGCGGCTTCGGCGCCCTCCACCCCGAACTGCACACGCAGATCACCGAGGAGCTGAACGTCGAGTCCCTGGCGTCCCTGTCCGAGGTGGGCGGCTCGCTGGTGGACACGACGGCCAAGGCCAACTTCCGCGCCCTGGGCAAGCGGTTCGGCAAGCGCGTCCAGGACGTCGCCAAGGCCGTCGCGAACGCGGACGCCGCCGCGCTGTCCCTGGCGCTGCGCGAGGGCACCGCCTCGGTGGAGGTCGACGGTGAGACGATCACCCTCGCCCCGGACGAGGTGATCATCACGGAGACCCCGCGCGAGGGCTGGTCGGTGGCGTCCGACGCCGGTGCCACGGTCGCCCTGGACCTGGAGATCACCGAGGAGCTGCGCCGCGCCGGCCTGGCCCGGGACGCGATCCGGCTGATCCAGGAGGCCCGCAAGAACAGCGGCCTCGACGTGGCCGACCGGATCGCCCTGCGCTGGACGGCGACGGACGACGCCACCGTCGCGGCCCTGACCGAACACTCCGGCCTGATCGCCGACGAGGTCCTGGCCACGGCCTTCGTGAACGAGCACAGCGGCCACGGGGAGGCGGACGGCGCCTACGGGCAGCCGTTCACCGACGAGGGCCTGTCCCTGACCTTCCGCCTCCGCAAGGCGTGAGACCCGGCGGATAGTTCACACCGGCGCGCCCAGCGCGTCCCGCACCACCCGGTACGCCGAAGGGCCCGGGTCCGCCGAGAACGATGCGGCGGCCCGGGCC
>NZ_JBHXQZ010000130.1:0-18927 GCF_042717095.1 Streptomyces sp. NPDC058632
GTTCCCGGTGCGGAGGGGGAACTGCGCCGCGGCGCTCGTGTGTTGACGTGGTGGCGGGTCGCGTCAGCGTGCGGTGCCCGCGTCGGCGTTGGGTCCCGAGTAGTCCTCGCCGTAGGCGCCCTTGGCGGGGCGGCGGCGGCGCATGGGGGGTTCCACGCCGTCGGCGAGGCGGCGGGCGGTGAGCAGGAAGCCGGTGTGGCCGATCATCCGGTGGTCCGGGCGGACGGCGAGGCCTTCGATGTGCCAGTTGCGGATCATCGATTCCCAGGCGGTCGGCTCGTTGAAGGAGCCGATCTCGCGGATGGACTCGACGGTCCGGGCGAGCTGGGTGGTGGTCGCGACGTAGCAGCAGAGGATGCCGCCGGGGACGAGTGCCTTGGAGACGGCCTCCAGGCATTCCCAGGGGGCCAGCATGTCGAGGATGACCCGGTCGACCTCGGTGTCGGACAGGTTGTCCTGGAGGTCTCCGACGGTGAGCTGCCAGGCGGGGTGCGGGCCGCCGAAGTAGCGCTCCACGTTGGCCCGGGCGATCTCGGCGAAGTCCTCGCGGCGTTCGTAGCTGTGCAGCATGCCCTGGTCGCCGATGGCGCGCAGCAGGAAGCTGCTGAGCGAGCCGGAGCCGACACCGGCCTCCACCACGCGGGCGCCGGGGAAGATGTCGGCGAAGGCGAGGATCTGTCCCGCGTCCTTCGGGTAGACGACGGCTGCCCCGCGGGGCATGGACAGGACGTAGTCGGGGAGCAGGGGGCGCAGCGCGAGGTAGGCGACGTTCCCGGTGGTGCGGACAACGCTGCCCTCGGGTGCGCCGATCAGCTCGTCGTGGGGGAAGGAACCCTTGTGGGTGTGGAAATTCTTCCCGGCCTCGAGCGTGAACGTGTAGTGGCGGCCCTTGGGGTCGGTCAGCTGTACCTGGTCCCCGACCTTGAAGGGCCCGCGGCGGCGGGCGGCACCGGTCGGTTCGGACATGTGACCAGCCTACCGGTCCCTGCGCGGGCCACTGACCACCCTGGGGGTGCGGGGGCGGGCAGCGGCGGGCGTCAGGAGGGGCGGGCCATGGCCTTGACGAAGGCGCGCTCGACGTCGGCCGCGGACAGGACGCCGTAGATCTCGCCGGTCGACTCGACGACCAGGTACTCGGTGGCGGGGGCGGACCGCAGGGCTTCCAGGAGCTCCTCCCCCGCGAGTTCGGCGGAGACACGCATGCCGTCGGTGAGGTCCTGGGCGAGCCCGCTGACCGCGACCCAGGGGCGGCGGTGCTCGGGTACGCCGACGATGGCGGCCTCGCGCACCAGGGACAGCGGGGTGCCGTCGGGGTCGACGACGACGAGGGCACGGGCTCCGGCGGCGTTGGCGCGGCGCAGTGCCTCGGAGAGGGGGGTGTCGGTCTCGACGGGCACCGCGCGGCGGGTCAGGGCTCGGGCGCGCAGTTCCGGCAGGTGCTCGCGCAGGCGGGCCATGCGCAGGCTGTTGCCGGCGCCGGTCCAGATGATCGCCGCGAGGATGGCGGCGAGCAGGGCGTCGAGGACGGTGTCCATGCCGACGCCGTCGGCGGCGTCGGAGCCGAGGGCTCCGGACTGGGTGAGCAGGGGGAGGCCGACCAGGACGGAGATGGCGAGGGCGCGGCCGACCCAGGCGGCGGCGACGGTGCCGCTCATCGGCTTGCCCGTGATCTTCCAGACGACCGCGCGGAGCATGCGTCCGCCGTCGAGGGGGAGGCCGGGCAGGAGGTTGAAGGCGGCGACGATGAGGTTGGAGATCATCAGGCCGGCCAGCAGGACGCCGGGTACGGAGCTGGGGTCCACCGCGAGCAGTCCGAGGTAGAACAGGCCGGACAGGACGAGGGAGAGCAGCGGGCCCACGAAGGCGAGCACGAACTCCCGTCCGGGTGTCTCGGCCTCCTTCTCGATCTCGGAGACGCCTCCGAAGAACTGGAGCTGGATGCGGCGCACCGGAAGCTTGAAGCGGAGGGCGGCCAGCGTGTGGGCGAGTTCGTGGACCAGGACCGAGGCGTAGAAGGCGACGGCGAAGAACAGCGAGACCAGGTAGCTGGCCGCGCCGAGTTCGGGCAGCACGCGGTCGATCTGGCCGCCGAAGACCCAGGTGATGAGGAGGGCGACGAGGAACCAGCTGGGGGCGACGTAGACGGGCACGCCGAACGGGCGGCCCATCAGCAGTCCGCCGCGCCTCTGCTGCTCCGGCGGGCGCTGTGGCGCGGGTTCCTTGCCGGGTGCCGAGTGGGCGAGGGTGCGGTCGGGGTGCTGCTGGGGCTTGTGGAACGGGTCGGGCCGGGGGTCGGCGGCGTGGTTCTCGGATGCGTCGCCCCCGGCGGCGTCGCTCTCGTCCGTGCTCCGCGGGTCACGGTTCCCCGCAGGTCGCACCGGGGCGAGGGGCTGCTCGGGCGTTCCGTTCCGGGGGGTGCTCCCGGTCTCCGCCGGGGTGCCTCCGGTCTGTGACGGATCGTTTCCGGAGCTCGACGGGGCGCGGCCGGCAGGCCGCTCGGCGCTCCGACCGTCCGAGGTGCCCGAGGTGCCCGAGGTGCCCGAGGCATCCGGTTCGCCCGTGTTGTTGAAGGTGCCCGAGGTGCCCGAGGTGCCCGAGGTGTTCGAGGAGGGCTCGGCCGGACCGAAGCGGTCTCCGTCCGTGGGGGGTTCGCCTGCCGGGGGCCCCGCGTGGCGCTCGGTCGACCCGTCGTTGCCGGGGCGCGGCTGCCCGCGTCCGCCGCTTGCGTCCACCGGTGTCCCCTCGTCGCTGCGTCTCCCGCGCCTGCCGGACGGGAGGGTCTCAAGTCGATGGTATGCGGCCGTCGCCGCACGTTTCGCCTCGGCACCCCTCTCCGTTCCCCTCCGTCACCGCGCCTGTTCTCCCTCTCCTTCCCCTTCTCCCCCTTCGGTCACCCTGCCGTGTGCGGTCACTGTCGGTGCCGAGCCGTAAGGTCTGTGGACATGGAGACGAGCACCGGGGCCGCGGGGCGGTCCGAGAGCATGCCGGTCGTGGCGGCGGACGGGCCGGTCGCGACCGGGGAGGCGGCGGCGGAAGGGGACGCGGCGGTGGCGGGAGGGGACGCGGCGGTGGCGGCCGGCGCCACCGCGGCGCCGGCCGGGCGGCCCCCCGCGCCGCCCGCCTCGCTGTCCCCGTCGCGCGCCGGTGACTTCATGCAGTGTCCGCTGCTGTACCGGTTCCGGGTCATCGACCGACTGCCGGAGAAGCCGAGCGAGGCGGCGACGCGGGGCACGCTGGTGCACGCGGTGCTGGAGCGCCTGTTCGACGCTCCGGCCGCCGAGCGCACCGCGCCGCGGGCGAAGGCTCTGGTCCCGGGGCAGTGGGACCGGCTGCGAAAGTCGCGTCCGGAGGTCGTGGAGCTGTTCGCCGAGGATCCGGAGGGTGAGCGGCTGGCGCGCTGGCTGGCGGAGGCGGAGCAGTTGGTGGAGCGCTGGTTCAGCCTGGAGGATCCGAGCCGGCTGGAGCCCGCCGAGCGGGAGCTGTTCGTGGAGGCCGAGCTGGATTCCGGGCTGCGGCTGCGCGGCATCATCGACCGGGTGGATGTGGCTCCCACCGGCGAGGTGCGGATCGTCGACTACAAGACGGGCAAGGCACCGCGGCCGGAGTACGCGGAGGACGCGCTGTTCCAGATGAAGTTCTACGCCCTGGTGGTGTGGCGGCTGAAGCGGGTGATCCCGCGCCGGCTGCAGCTCGTGTATCTGGGCAGCGGGGATGTGCTGACGTACGACCCGGTCCGCGCGGATCTGGAGCGCGTCGAGCGCAAGCTGCTGGCGCTCTGGGAGGCGATCCGGCAGGCCACGGAGACGGGTGACTGGCGACCGCGCCCCACCAAGCTGTGCGGCTGGTGCGACCACCAGGCGCACTGCCCGGAGTTCGGCGGCACTCCCCCGCCTTATCCGCTGCCGGTGCGGACGGCCGGGCCCGCCGTGGACTGATGTGCCCCGGGCCCCGGCGGGACAGGGGGCGCAGGGCAGAATGAGGGTGGACTAACGAAGGAGACTTACGTGGCCATCCGCGTCCTACTGGTCGATGACCAGCCGCTGCTGCGCACCGGCTTCCGGATGATTCTGGAGGCCGAGCAGGACATCGCGGTCGTCGGCGAGGCCGGGGACGGCCTCCAGGCCCAGGACCAGGTGCGGGTGCTGCAGCCCGACGTGGTGCTGATGGACATCCGCATGCCGCGGATGGACGGCGTGGAGGCGACCCGGCAGATCACCGGCCCCGAGCGGAACGGCCCGGCGAAGGTCCTGGTGCTGACGACGTTCGATCTCGACGAGTACGTGGTGGAGGCGCTGCGCGCGGGCGCCAGCGGCTTCCTGCTGAAGGACGCCCCGGCCAATGAGCTGGTGCAGGCGATCCGTGTGGTGGCCGCCGGTGAGGCGATGCTCGCCCCGAGCATCACGCGGCGGCTGCTGGACAAGTACGCCACGCATCTGCCGTCCGGTGACGAGCCGGTGCCGGACACGCTGCACACACTGACCGACCGTGAGGTCGAGGTCTTGAAGCTGGTGGCGCGGGGGCTGTCCAACGCGGAGATCGCCGCGGACCTGTTCGTCAGCGAGACGACGGTGAAGACGCACGTCGGTCATGTCCTGACGAAGCTCGGCCTGCGCGACCGGGTGCAGGCCGCGGTGTACGCGTACGAGAGCGGGCTGGTACGCCCGGGGGCGCAGTAACGCCCGCCCGCCGGTACGACAGACTCCGAGGGCGCCTCCCGGCTTGCGGGAGGCGCCCTCGGAGTATGCGGGCCCGGTCCGGGTCCTGCCGTGTCAGCCGCTCACGCCACGGCCCAGCTCCCACAGCTGGAGCGAGGAGGAGGAGTTGACCAGGTAGGCGGTGCCGGTGATGTCGTCGTGCGCGGCGACGTACTGCTTGCCCTGCCACAGCGGCAGCAGGGGCACGTCCTCGGCAACGATGTCCTGGATCTGGTTCAGACTGTCGGTGGCGGACAGCCGGTCGGCCTGACGACGGGACTCAGGGATCAGTTCCTTGCGGATCTCGGTGTTGGCGTACGGCGAGTTGAGGAAGTTGTCCTCGTCCAGGAACGGCGCGATGAACGCGTCGGCGTCCGGGAAGTCGGGGAACCAGCCCATGCCGTAGACGTCGAACTTGCCCTTCTGGCCGTCCGGCCGGAAGGTGTCCCAGCCCGCGCCCTCGATGTCGGTGTCGAACAGGCCGCTGTCGTTGAGCTGCTTGCTGAGCTGCTCGAACTCCGCCTTGGTCGCGGGACCGTAGTGGTCGCTCGTGTAGTGCAGCGTCATCTTCACCGGGGTGGTGACGGCGGCGTCCTCCAGCAGCTCGCGGGCCTTGGAGACGTCGGGGTCGCCGTACTTGTTGAAGAAGGCGTTGGAGTGCCCGGTGACGCTCGCGGGGACCAGCGAGTACAGCGGCTCGGCCTGGGAGCCGTAGACCTTGGCGACCAGCTCGCTGCGGTCGACGATCTGGGCCATGGCCTGGCGGACGGCCTTGGTCTCCACGCTGGGGGCCTTGGTGTTGAAGGCCAGGTAGCGGATCTCCAGACCCGGCGACTCGACGAGGTCGACGGTGTCGTCGGAGTCGAGGCTGAGCTTCTGGATCTGCTCCGGCGACATGCTGCGGGTCATGACGTCGAGCTCGTCGCCCTCGAGCGCCTCGCCCATGGCTTCGGCGCTCTCGTAGGAGAGCATCTCGATCCTGTCGTGGCCGACCTTCAGGGACCCCTTGTAGGAGGGGTTCTTGACGTAGGTGGCGCGGACCAGTTCGTTGTCCTTGACCTCGGTCTCGAACATGTACGGGCCGGAGCCGTCGATGTCGAACCCCTCGCGGAGCTTGTCCTTGTCGTACAGGTCCTCGGGGACGATGCCCGCGACCGGGGTGGACAGCTTGTACGGGAAGGTGGCGTCCGCCGACTTGAGGTGGAAGATCACCTCGCGGTCGCCCTGCGTCTCGACGGTGTCGATGGTGGACAGCAGCGCGAACACGCCACTGTCGGACTGGATCGCGAGGGCGCGGTCGATGGAGTACTTCACATCGGCGGCGGTGATGGAGTCACCGTTCGAGAACTTCAGGCCTTCACGCAGGGTGCAGCTGTACCGCTCGTTGCCGGAGTCGGTGAAGCCGCAGCTCTCGGCCGCCTCGGGCACCGGCTCGCCGTCGCCTCGCGGCTGGATCAGCAGGGTCTGCACGGTCTGGCGCAGGATGTTCCAGGTACCGACGTCGTAGGCGTACGCCGGGTCGACCGGCGCGGGCGTGTCCTTCGAGGCGGTGAACCGGTCCGTGGTGCCGACAACGATCGCGTCGCCGTCGCCGCTCCCGCCATCGGTGTCGCCACAGCCGGCGAGTACCGGCGCGAGCAGACCGATCGTGGCCGCCAGCACCAAAGTCTTGCGGTTCATGCTCGAGTTTCTCCAGAGCTGTCGACTCCGTGTATGCGGCATACAGGGGTGGTGCTACCGATCACGGGGATGGGGGCGATGTTCTCGCGATGAGATTAGTCCGCACCCGCGGGAAGGGTCGCCGCGGCCGGAGTTGAGCCTCCATCACGGAGTGGAACCGGACGTGGACGCACCGGCGCACGTCGGTGCGGCAGGATTGGTGCAGTGATCCACCAATCAGGACACAAGGGAACGCGAAGGCCTGCCGAAATGGGGCGGACAGCACATGACGACCCCCCTGTCGAGACTCCGGAAGGTGGTGAACATCACACATGAAATCCGGCCTGGCGGGACCGGAATTCAACGTTCGGTAGCCGTCCGAATTCCTTCGGGCACCCGCCGGGGCGGCCGGGCACGAACTCTTGGAATTCCGGTCCTTACACCGGTCTACGCTCGGTGAACGCCTAGCGCATTTCCGTCATCAGGCCGTGCAGAAAGGCCAGGTCGACGGCTTCCAGCGAGGAGACGACGGTTCGCCGGGCGGCCGCCTCGATCGGGGCCACCGAGGGCACCGCCACGACATGGCAGCCCGCGGCCTCGGCGGAGGCGACACCGGTCGCCGTGTCCTCGACGACGGCGCACCACAGGGGGTCCACACCGAGTCCGACGGCGGCGGTCAGGTACGGGTCGGGGTGCGGTTTGGTGCGCGGGACCTCGTCACCCGCGACCGACAGTGCGAAGTGCTGGGGTCCCAGCGAGGTGAGCACCCGGTCGATGATGCGCCGGTGCGAGGCGGAGACCAGGGCGGTGGGGATGCCGTACTCGGACAGCTCGGACAGCAGCCGGGCAGCGCCGGGCATGAGCGGCAGGGTGTCGGCGATACGGTCCTCGAAGCCGTCGTTGAGCAGCACCACCAGTTCGGCGAGGGGGATGTCGGCCCCGGTCGCCTCGATGAGGAAGCCCGCGCTGCGGGTCATGGGGCCGCCGACCACGACGTGCCGCCAGGAGTCGTCGAGGGTGTGGCCGAGGGAGGCGAACACCTCGACCTCGATGTCCCACCAGAAGCCCTCGGTGTCGACCAGGGTGCCGTCCATGTCCAGGAATACGGCCTGGAGGGAGGATCCTTCGGCCGTGCGGGGCTCCACCGGTCTGCCGGACCGGAGGGCCTGGGGAAGGGTGCCGGGCGCGGGAACCGTACTGGTCATCCACGTACCTCCGTCTAGGGGACGATCAGGCCGGTTCCCCTGGGGGAACCGGCCTGCGGTGGATCGACCAGTGTACGTCGTGCGCGCCGCGCCCGCTTCCGGCGTCTCACGCCCGGGCCCCGGGCGGGGCCGCCGGGCCGCGAGGCGGCGCAGGAGTCCTCGCGGGGGACGCCGGCGGCTCCTCGGGCCTGCCCCGGCGGGTCAGCGGGCGTTGAAGTACTTGGCCTCCGGGTGGTGGATCACGATGGCGTCCGTGGACTGCTCGGGGTGCAGCTGGAACTCCTCGGACAGGTGGACACCGATGCGCTCCGGCCGGAGCATCTCGGCGATCTTGGCACGGTCCTCCAGGTCGGGGCAGGCGCCGTAGCCCAGTGAGAAGCGGGCGCCCCGGTATTTCAGGGCGAACATGTCCTCCATCACGGCCGGGTCCTCACCGGCGAACCCGAGTTCGGAGCGTACGCGCGCGTGCCAGTACTCGGCGAGCGCCTCGGCCAGCTGCACGGACAGCCCGTGCAGTTCCAGGTAGTCGCGGTAGGCATTGGCCTCGAACATCCGCGCGGTCTCCTCGCCGATGCGGGAGCCGACGGTGACGACCTGGAAGCCGACGACATCGGTCTCGCCGGACTCCTCCGGGCGGAAGAAGTCGGCCAGGCACAGCCGGCGGCCGCGGCGCTGGCGGGGGAAGGTGAAACGGGTGCGTTCGTTGCCCGCCTCGTCCAGGACGATCAGGTCGTCGTCCTTGGAGACGCACGGGAAGTAGCCGTACACCACGGCCGCCTCGAGCAGGTTGTCCGTCTGGAGCCGGTCCAGCAGGCCGCGCAGCCTGGGCCGGCCCTCGGTCTCCACGAGCTCCTCGTACGTCGGCCCGTTGCCGGCACGGGCCTGCTTCAGGCCCCACTGGCCCTTGAACAGGGCACCCTCGTCGAGCCAGGACGCGTACTCCTTGAGCTGGATGCCCTTGATCACGCGGGCGCCCCGGAACGGGGGTTCGGGGACCGGGTTGTCGACGGAGACGTCCGAGCGGACATGGCCGGCCTCGGGGCGCTCGTCGATCTCCACGGTGGCCGCGCGGACCCGGCGCTGCTTCAGCTCGGGCAGCTGGGCGCCGGGCACGCCGCGCTTGATGCCGATGAGGGCGTCCATCAGGCGCAGGCCCTCGAAGGCGTCGCGGGCGTAGCGGACCTCGCCCTGGTAGATCTCGTGCAGGTCCTGTTCGACGTAGGCGCGGGTCAGCGCGGCGCCGCCGAGGATCACCGGGAAGTCGGCGGCCAGGCCGCGCTGGTTGAGCTCCTCCAGGTTCTCCTTCATGATCACCGTGGACTTCACCAGCAGTCCGGACATGCCGATGACGTCGGCACGATGCTGGTCGGCGGCCTCCAGGATCGCCGAGACGGGCTGCTTGATGCCGAGGTTGACCACGTTGTAGCCGTTGTTCGACAGGATGATGTCGACCAGGTTCTTGCCGATGTCGTGCACGTCGCCGCGGACGGTGGCGAGCACGATGGTGCCCTTGCCGTCCTCGTCGGTCTTCTCCATGTGCGGTTCCAGGTGGGCGACCGCGTTCTTCATCACCTCGGCGGACTGGAGCACGAACGGGAGCTGCATCTGGCCGGAGCCGAACAGCTCGCCGACCACCTTCATGCCGTCCAGCAGCGTGTCGTTGACGACGTCGAGGGCCTTGCGGGTCTCGAGCGCCTGGTCGAGGTCGGCCTCCAGACCGTTGCGCTCGCCGTCGATGATCCGCCGCTTGAGGCGCTCGTCCAGGGGCAGCGCGGCCAGTTCCTCGGCCCGGCCGGCCTTCAGGGACTTGGCGGTGGCGCCCTCGAAGAGCTGCATGAGCTTCTGCAGCGGGTCGTAGCCCTCGCGGCGCCGGTCGTGGATGAGGTCGAGGGCGGTGGTGACCTCCTCCTCGCTGAAGCGGGCGATGGGCAGGATCTTCGACGCGTGCACGATCGCCGAGTCCAGGCCGGCCTTGACGCATTCGTCGAGGAAGACGGAGTTGAGCAGGATGCGGGCGGCCGGGTTGAGGCCGAAGGAGATGTTCGACAGCCCCAGGGTGGTCTGCACCTTGGGGTGGCGGCGCTTCAGCTCGCGGATGCCCTCGATGGTGGCGATGCCGTCCTTGCGGGACTCCTCCTGGCCGGTGCAGATGGTGAAGGTGAGGCAGTCGATGAGGATGTCCTCCTCGTGGATGCCCCAGTTGCCGGTCAGGTCGTCGATGAGACGTTCGGCGATCTCGACCTTCTTCTCGGCCGTGCGGGCCTGGCCCACCTCGTCGATGGTCAGCGCGATCAGCGCCGCGCCGTGCTCCCTGGCCAGCTGCGCGACACGCGCGAAGCGGGATTCGGGGCCGTCGCCGTCCTCGTAGTTCACCGAGTTGATGACCGCCCGGCCGCCGAGCTTCTCCAGGCCGGCCCGCAGGACGGGGACCTCGGTGGAGTCGAGCACGATCGGCAGGGTGGAGGCGGTGGCGAACCGGCCGGCGAGTTCCTCCATGTCGGCGACGCCGTCGCGGCCGACGTAGTCGACGCACAGGTCGAGCATGTGGGCGCCCTCGCGGATCTGCTCGCGGGCCAGTTCCACACAGTCGTCCCAACGGCCCCCGAGCATGGCCTCGCGGAACTTCTTGGAGCCGTTGGCGTTGGTGCGCTCACCGATCGCGAGGTACGAGGTGTCCTGGCGGAAGGGCACGCTCTGGTAAAGGGAGGCGGCGCCCGGTTCCGGCTGGGGGGTGCGCTCGGGCGGGGTGACGTCCCGTACGCGTTCCACGAGTTGGCGCAGGTGTTCGGGGGTGGTGCCGCAGCAGCCGCCGACCAGGGACAGGCCGTAGTCGCGGACGAAGGTCTCCTGGGCGTCGGCCAGGCCCTCGGGGTCGAGCGGGAAGTGGGCGCCGTCCCTGGTGAGGACCGGCAGGCCGGCGTTG
Source organism: Streptomyces sp. NPDC058632 (assembly GCF_042717095.1). Lineage (NCBI taxonomy): Bacteria > Bacillati > Actinomycetota > Actinomycetes > Kitasatosporales > Streptomycetaceae > Streptomyces > Streptomyces sp. NPDC058632. Next base: position 10,482 of record NZ_JBHXQZ010000130.1, read on the forward strand.
GGCATGCACAGCAGGGGGATGCGGGAGTGCCGGGTCAGGTAGCGCAGGTGCTCGCTCATCTCGGCGGGGCCCGTGGAGCAGTTCAGGCCGATCATGTCGATGCCGAGCGGCTCCAGGGCGGTGAGCGCGGCGCCGATCTCGGAGCCCAGGAGCATGGTGCCGGTGGTCTCGAACGCCATGGAGGCCAGCAGCGGCACCTCGACGCCGGTCGCCTGCATGGCGCGGCGGGCGCCGAGGACCGAGGCCTTGGTCTGCAGGAGGTCCTGGGTGGTCTCGACGATCAGCGCGTCGGCGCCGCCCGCGAGCAGGCCCTCGGCGTTGGCCTGGTAACCGTCGCGGATCGTGCCGTAGCCGATGTGGCCGAGGGTCGGCAGCTTGGTACCGGGGCCGATGGAGCCGAGCACCCAGCGGGTGCGGCCGTCGCGCGCGGCGTGCTCGTCGGCGACCTCCCGGGCGATGCGGGCGCCCGCCTCGGAGAGCTCGTGCACACGGTCGGCGATGTCGTACTCGGACGCGGCGCTGTGGTTGGCGCCGAAGGTGTTGGTCTCGACGCAGTCGACTCCGGCGTCGAAGTACTCGGAGTGGACCGAGCGGACGATGTCCGGGCGGGTCAGGTTCAGGATCTCGTTGCAGCCTTCGAGGTTCTCGAAGTCCTCGAGCGTGGGGTCCTGCGCCTGGAGCATGGTGCCCATCGCTCCGTCGGCGACCACCACACGGGTGGCGAGGGCCTCTCGGAGCGCGGCCACACGGGTCCGGCTGTCGGGGGAAGGGGTCAGCGGCAACGAGGCCATGTAAGGGGCTCCCTCAGGTGCGACGGCTGTCGGCTTTGCGGCTGCCCGGAACGATCCCTGATGGAGCCTCCCGGGCAGAGGCACGCCGCCAGGGTATCGGGGACCGCGCCCCGATGTTCCGGGCGTCCACGGGGCGGACCATGATGGCGGGGCCCGGATGCCCCGCATACGGGTGAGGGAGCGGATCAGGCCACGGATCACGGTCGATGCCGGCGGACCGTTGGCGAGAGGTCGACATCGAACGGTAGTGTTCGGCATTGCCGAACAGTGGCAGCGTCGCGGGGCGGCGGTCGAAGGGGACGGAGGCAGCACGGCGATGGCACGGAACATCCAGTCGCTCGAACGGGCGGCAGCGATGCTGCGCCTGCTGGCGGGCGGCGAGCGGCGGCTCGGACTGTCGGACATCGCCTCGTCGCTGGGCCTCGCCAAGGGGACCGCCCACGGCATTCTGCGCACCCTCCAGCAGGAGGGCTTCGTCGAGCAGGACGACGTCTCCGGGCGCTATCAGCTGGGCGCGGAGCTGCTGCGCCTGGGCACCACCTATCTCGATGTGCACGAGCTGCGGGCGCGCGCCCTGGTGTGGACGGACGACCTGGCCCGCTCCAGCGGTGAGAGCGTCTATCTGGGCGTGCTGCACCAGCGGGGCGTACTGATCGTGCACCACGTGTTCCGGCCCGACGACAGCCGGCAGGTCCTGGAGATCGGGGCCATGCAGCCGCTGCACTCCACGGCCCTGGGCAAGGTGCTGGCGGCCTACGACCCGGTGGCCCACAGCGAGGCGCTGGAGGCCGACCGCAAGGCGTTCACCGGCCGTACGGTGTGCGATCCGGACACCTTCGAGCGGATCCTCGACCTCACTCGCGCGCGCGGCTACGCGGCGGACGTCGAGGAGACCTGGGAGGGCGTGGCCTCGATCGCGGCCCCCGTCCACGACCGGCGACGCATGCCGGTCGGCGCGGTCGGTGTCACGGGCGCGGTGGAGCGGCTGCGGCAGGACGGCGAGCTGCGGCCGGAGCTGATCGCGGCGGTCCGCGACTGCGCCCGTTCGGTGTCGCGGGACCTGGGCGCCCGGCGCTTCTGAGCGGCGCGGGCAGGACCGGCACAACCGGAGGAACCGGCACACGGCAAGACCCGGACCGGAACGCCGCAGGGCGTTCCGGCCGTCGCCGCGCCCCGACGACGGACAACCGGGACATACCTCCACGGATCGAATGCCGTAGATCGACATCCCGGGACAATCAATAACGATCGCGCTTTCGGCAACCAAACCCTTGACGTGCAGGCAAGGCGGAGAAAGACTCCCGTCCATCGGTCGGCATTGTCGAACACTTACCGGCAATACGCGTTAGAGTGTGACAACGCCAAGGGCCGGCATCGCTCTCATCCCTGAGGGCGCCAATCCCCGGTGGGACCCGGGGGTCGGCTTCCCTGGACGAAGGACAAAGGAGTCGCGGGTGTCCAGCTCCGACATCTTCATCGGCGAGACCATCGGTACCGCCATACTCATCCTGCTCGGCGGCGGTGTGTGTGCCGCCGTGACCCTGAAGGCCTCCAAGGCCCGCAACGCCGGCTGGCTCGCCATCGCCTTCGGGTGGGGTTTCGCCGTCATGACGGCGGTGTACATCTCCGCTCCGCTCTCCGGAGCCCACCTCAACCCGGCCGTGACCGTGGCGCTCGCGATCAAGGACGGCGACTGGAGCAACGTTCCGGTCTACTTCGCCGGAGAGTTCCTCGGCGCGATGATCGGCGCCACGCTGGTCTGGGTGGCCTACTACGGCCAGTTCCAGGCGCATCTCACCGACAGGGAGATCGTCGGCGACCGAGGCGCGGAGGCCGGCGCCAAGGCGGTCGAGGCCCAGGAGAAGGGCGCCGGCCCGGTGCTCGGCATCTTCTCCACCGGTCCGGAGATCCGCAACGCGGCGCAGAACCTCGCCACGGAGATCGTCGGCACCTTCGTGCTGATCATCGCGGTGCTCACCCAGGGCCTGAACGACGAGGGCAACGGCCTCGGCGCGCTGGGTGGTCTGATCACGGCCCTCGTGGTCGTCTCCATCGGTCTGTCGCTGGGCGGGCCGACCGGTTACGCGATCAACCCGGCCCGTGACCTCGGTCCGCGCATCGTCCACGCCCTTCTGCCGCTGCCCGACAAGGGCGGCTCCGACTGGTCCTACGCCTGGGTCCCGGTGGTCGGTCCGCTGGTCGGCGGCGCCCTCGCGGCGGGCGTCTACAACCTCGCCTTCGTCTGAGGGTGACCCCGCCGCCGCAGAACCCCCAGTCTTGTAGAAGCGCCGTACGTACAGCCCCGTACCCAAGGAACCTCCAGGAGCACACAGTGACCGACGACCACACCGCCGGCATCGCCTCCCACGGCCACGGTCCGTTCATCGCCGCCATCGACCAGGGCACGACCTCGTCGCGCTGCATCGTCTTCGACCGCGACGGCCGCATCGTGGCCGTCGACCAGAAGGAGCACGAGCAGATCTTCCCCAAGCCGGGCTGGGTCGAACACAACGCCACCGAGATCTGGACCAACGTCCAGGAGGTCGTCGCCGGCGCCGTCGAGAAGGCCGGCATCACCCGGGACGACATCAAGGCCATCGGCATCACCAACCAGCGCGAGACCACCGTGCTGTGGGACAGGAACACCGGTGAGCCGGTCCACAACGCCATCGTCTGGCAGGACACCCGCACCGACGCCCTGTGCCGCGAGCTCGGCCGCAACGTGGGCCAGGACCGTTTCCGCCGCGAGACCGGTCTCCCCCTCGCCTCCTACTTCGCCGGCCCCAAGGCCCGCTGGCTGCTCGACAACGTCGAGGGCCTCAAGGAGCGCGCCGAGGCGGGCGACATCCTCTTCGGTACCATGGACTCCTGGGTCATCTGGAACCTGACCGGCGGCGTGGACGGCGGCAAGCACGTCACCGACGTCACCAACGCGTCCCGCACGATGCTGATGAACCTGCACACCATGCAGTGGGACAAGAAGATCGCCGAGTCCATCGGCGTGCCGACGGCGATGCTGCCCGAGATCCGTTCCTCCGCCGAGGTCTACGGCGAGATCAAGGGCGGGAGCCTGGGCGACCTGCTCGGCGGCATCCCGGTCGCCTCCGCGCTCGGCGACCAGCAGGCGGCCCTCTTCGGCCAGACCTGCTTCGCCGAGGGCGAGACCAAGTCGACGTACGGAACCGGCACCTTCATGGTGATGAACACCGGCGACAAGATCATCAACTCCTACAGCGGGCTGCTGACCACCGTCGGCTACCAGATCGGCGACCAGAAGCCGGTCTACGCCCTCGAGGGCTCCATCGCCGTCACCGGTTCGCTGGTGCAGTGGATGCGCGACCAGATGGGCCTGATCTCCACCGCCGCCGAGATCGAGACCCTCGCGCTCTCGGTCGAGGACAACGGCGGCGCCTACTTCGTACCGGCCTTCTCCGGCCTGTTCGCCCCGTACTGGCGCTCCGACGCCCGCGGTGTGATCGCCGGCCTGACCCGGTACGTCACCAAGGCGCACATCGCGCGCGCCGTCCTGGAGGCCACCGCCTGGCAGACGCGGGAGATCGCCGACGCCATGACGAAGGACTCCGGCGTCGAGCTGACCGCCCTCAAGGTCGACGGCGGCATGACCTCCAACAACCTGCTGATGCAGACCCTCGCCGACTTCGTGGACGCGCCCGTGGTGCGCCCCATGGTCGCCGAGACCACCTGCCTCGGCGCCGCCTACGCCGCCGGCCTCGCCGTCGGCTTCTGGAACAACACCGACGACCTGCGAGCCAACTGGCGCCGGGCCGCCGAGTGGACCCCCCACATGGACGCGGAGATCCGCGACCGTGAGTACAAGAGCTGGCTCAAGGCCGTCGAGCGGACCATGGGCTGGCTCGAGGACGAAGACTGACGAGGAGCAAGACCCGACATGACCACTCAGTCCACCCTGCAGTCCGTGCCTGCCCTGGGGACGCACCCGGTTTCCGGCTCGAACCCGAGCCGGGCCGAGACCCGGGAGCAGCTCTCCAAGGCGTCGTACGACCTCCTCGTGATCGGCGGTGGCATCCTGGGCATCTCCACCGCCTGGCACGCCGCGCAGTCCGGCCTCAGGGTGGCCCTGGTCGACGCCGGCGACTTCGCCGGCGCCACCTCCTCCGCCTCCTCCAAGCTTCTCCACGGCGGTCTGCGCTATCTGCAGACCGGCGCGGTGAGGCTGGTGGCGGAGAACCACTTCGAGCGCCGTGCGGTCTCCCGCCAGGTGGCACCCCATCTGGCGAACCCGCTCACGTTCTACCTCCCCGTGTACAAGGGCGGGCCGCACGGCGCGGCGAAGCTCGGAGCAGGTGTCTTCGCGTACTCGGCCCTGTCGGCCTTCGGCGACGGCGTGGGCCATCTGCGCTCCCCCGCCAAGGCCGCGCGGGACGTGCCGGAGCTGCGCACGGACAACCTCAAGGCCGTGGCCGTGTACGGCGACGACCAGATGAACGACGCGCGGATGGCGCTGATGACGGTCCGCGCGGCGGCCGAGTCGGGCGCCGTCGTCCTCAACCACGCCGAGGTGACCGGTCTGCGGTTCACCAGGGGCCGGGTGACCGGTGCCGAGCTGCGCGACCGGCTGTCGGGCGACGAGTTCGGCGTCGACGCCCGTCTGGTGCTGAACGCGACCGGGCCGTGGGTCGATCACCTGCGCCGGATGGAGGACCCGAAGGCGGCGCCGTCCATCCGCCTGTCCAAGGGCGCGCACCTGGTCCTGAAGCGGACCGCCCCGTGGCGGGCCGCGCTGGCCACACCGATCGACAAGTACCGCATCACCTTCGCCCTCCCCTGGGAGGACATGCTGCTGCTCGGCACGACCGACGAGGAGTTCGAGGGCGACCCGGCGGACGTCGCGGTCACCGAGAAGGACACCGCCCAGATACTCGACGAGGCCGCGTTCTCCATTCGCGACCAGCAGCTGGACCGTGACCTGATCACGTACTCCTTCGCGGGTCTGCGGGTGCTGCCGGGCGGCCCCGGGGACACCGCGAAGGCCAAGCGCGAGACGGTCGTCAGCGAGGGCCGCGGCGGGATGCTGTCCGTCGCGGGCGGCAAGTGGACCACGTTCCGCCACATCGGCCGCACGGTGATGCGCAAGCTCCAGGAACTGCCCGGCCACCCGCTGGGCGACGACTTCGAGCCCGTCGGGGCGCTGCCGAGCAAGCTGCCGCTGCCGGGGGTCGCCAACCCGCGCGCCGTCGCCCACCGGCTGCTGGTGGACGGCCCGGCGCCCGGTCCGCGCATGGCCGCGGACACCGCCCGGCACCTGGCCACCCACTACGGTTCGCTGGCCTTCGACATCGCCCGGCTGGCCAACGACGACCCGGCGCTGGCCCGGCGTGTCCACCCGGACGCCCCGGAGATCTGGGCGCAGGTCGTCTGGGCCCGGGACCACGAGTGGGCCGAGACGGCGGACGACGTGCTGCGCCGCCGTACGACACTGACGATCCGGGGTCTTGCCACGGATGAGGTCCGCGCGGAGGTCCAGGGCCTGCTCGACAAGAGGTGACCGCGCGGTCACCGGTCCTCCCGCACGGGGGGCGGTGACGGGAAGGGGCGACTCCGGACAGGTCCTGCGGGCCGGTGGAGTCGCCCCTTCCGGCTGTGGGCCCGCCCCGGAGGAGCCGCATAATGGCCCGGATACATCGGACGTCTGGTCCGTAGGGGATCCGCAGGGAGGCCGGGATGGCAGTCACCGACGAGGCGATCGAGAAGATCAAGGAGATGATCGTCTCCGGCGCGCTGCGTCCCGGCGACCGGCTGCCCAGGGAGAGCGAACTCGCGGCCGGACTGGGACTGTCGCGCAACTCCCTGCGGGAGGCGGTGCGCGCGCTGTCGCTGATCCGGATCCTGGACGTGCGGCAGGGCGACGGCACGTACGTCACCAGCCTGGATCCGCAACTGCTGCTGGAGGCGCTGAGTTTCGTCGTGGACTTCCACCGGGACGACACGGTCCTGGAGTTCCTCGCCGTGCGCCGCATCCTGGAGCCGGCCGCGACGGCCGCCGCGGCGACCCTGATCAGCGAGCGGGAACTGGACGCGCTGTCCGAGCAGTTGGACGGACTGGGCCCCGAGCCGTCGGTGGAGGCCCTGGTGGCCGCCGATCTGGACTTCCACCGGGGGATCGTGCGGGGTTCGGGCAACTCCGTGCTCTGTTCCCTGCTCGACGGTCTGTCCGGTCCCACCACCCGGGCCCGCGTCTGGCGAGGCCTCACCCAGGAGGACGCCGTCGGCCGGACCCTGCGCGAGCACCGGGCCATCCTGGCGGCCCTGCGGGACCGGGACGCGGAGGCGGCGCGGTCGTGGGCCACCGTCCACATCGCGAGCGTCGAGCAGTGGCTGCGGTCCACGCTGTGAGAGCCCGCCGTCCGCGCCGCGAGCCGGGCCGTTCCGCCCCGTGAGCGGGCGGCCCTGCGGGACAGCTCGGATCAATGCGGGGTGTTTCCCGGTGTCCGCCGGGGCAGTGTTGGGGCATTCCCCCTGCGAGGGGGCTGCGGGCGCCCCCCCGGCACGCCGTAAGGTTGGGGGGTACGCGAGGGCACGTCGGAAGGAGGCGCTGGGTGATCGAGCTCGAGGGGGTACCCGAGCTGATCGACCCGGTCATGGTGGCCGCGTTCGAGGGCTGGAACGATGCCGGCGACGCCGCCTCCACCGCGGTCGCGCATCTGGACAGGGAGTGGAAGGGCGAGGTGTTCGCGGCGCTGGACGCCGAGGACTACTACGACTTCCAGGTCAACCGGCCCACGGTGTTCATGGACGGCGGCGTCCGGAAGATCACCTGGCCGACGACGCGGCTGTCGGTGGTCCGGGTCGGTGGCGACAAACCACGCGATCTGGTGCTGGTCCGCGGGATCGAACCGTCCATGCGCTGGCGCTCGTTCTGCAACGAGCTGCTGGGCTTCGCCCACGAACTCGGGGTGGAGCTGGTGGTCGTCCTGGGCGCCCTGCTCGGTGACACGCCGCACACCCGTCCGGTCCCGATCAGCGGGACCACGTCCGATCCGGACCTGGCCCGCCGCATGGACCTCGAGGAGACCAAGTACGAGGGACCCACGGGGATCGTCGGCATCCTCCAGGAGGCGTGCACGCACGCGGGTGTCCCGGCGGTGTCGCTGTGGGCGGCGGTCCCGCACTACGTGTCGCAGCCGCCCAACCCGAAGGCGACGCTGGCCCTCCTGAACCGGCTGGAGGACCTGATCGACGTGCGCATCCCCCTGGGCGAACTGTCCGAGGACGCGCGCGCCTGGCAGGTGGGCGTGGACCAACTGGCCGCGGAGGACGGCGAGGTCGCGGAGTACGTCCAGTCGCTGGAGGAGGCCCGGGACACGGCCGAGCTGCCGGAGGCGTCGGGCGAGGCGATCGCCCGCGAGTTCGAGCGCTATCTGCGGCGTCGTGACGGCTCGTCCGGCCCGCCGCAGCCCGGCGGCCACGCCACGGCCGACGGCGGGGACGGCGCGTCGTTCCGGCGGGACGCCCCGGGCAGCCGACCCCGCCCGCCGAAACCGCCGAAACCGGACACGGACGGCGAGGATTCCTCGGAGGACTAGGGCCTGTCCGGCGGATCGGGTCGGAGGCGGTCGGCGGTGTCCGTCCGGCCGGGGCGAGTGGGGTCCGGTGCGTTCGGCCGCAGGGCGGAG
>NZ_JBHXQZ010000131.1:0-17896 GCF_042717095.1 Streptomyces sp. NPDC058632
CTTCCCCGCCGGGCTCCTCGCCACCGGGCTCCTCGCCACCGGGCTCTTCCCCGCCGGGCTCTTCCCCGCCGGGCTCCTCGCCACCGGGCTCCTCGCCACCGGGCTCTTCCCCGCCGGGCTCCTCGCCACCGGGCTCTTCCTCACAGACCGGATCGACCACGATGTCGCAGATGGGGTCCCCGTCGGCCTGGGCGACACCCGTCACCATCAGCGACGCACCCGCGGCGATCACGGCGCCGGCTGCGATGCGTGCGACGCGAATCCGCGTCTTCTTCGTCATATGCGTGCTACCCCCAGTAGCTGATCGTCAATAAGGCTGCGCCCGGGGCGGTGATCAACAGGGCCGACTGCCACAGGCAAGCCCCCCCGGTTCACATGCGCCCCAGAGATACGCATGCCGAGCCTCACCTTTCCCACTTTTCAAATGAACGTCAAGGCCGTTGCGTACGCGATGTCCAAGTAAAGGCACTTTGCCTGGAGTTGAAGCTGTAATTGTGATGTAAAACCCCGGCGTCCCCGACACACAAAAGGCAACTGCCGCCACAGAGGCGGCAGTTGCCTTGTCGACAAAGCGCTGTTCGTGCGCGGGGTTACTTCTCCCGCTGCTTGCGCCAGCGAATTCCGGCCTCCAGGAAGCCCTCGATCTCGCCGTTGAACACGGACTCGGGATTGCCGACCTCGTGCTCCGTACGCAGGTCCTTGACCATCTGGTAGGGGTGCAGCACGTACGAACGCATCTGGTTGCCCCAGGAATTGCCGCCGTCGCCCTTGAGGGCGTTCATCTTGGCCTGCTCCTCCTGGCGGCGCCGCTCCAGCAGCTTGGCCTGCAGGACGTTCATCGCGGTCGCCTTGTTCTGGATCTGCGAGCGCTCGTTCTGGCAGGAGACCACGATGCCGGTGGGGAGATGGGTCAGCCGCACCGCGGAGTCGGTGGTGTTCACGCCCTGGCCGCCGGGCCCGGACGACCGGTACACGTCCACCCGCAGCTCGGACTCGTCGATCTCGATGTGGTCGGTCTGCTCGACGACGGGCAGCACCTCGACGCCCGCGAACGAGGTCTGGCGCCGGCCCTGGTTGTCGAAGGGCGAGATGCGCACCAGCCGGTGGGTGCCCTGCTCGACCGAGAGGGTGCCGTAGGCGTACGGCACCAGTACGGCGAAGGTGGTCGACTTGATGCCGGCCTCCTCCGCGTACGACGTCTCGTAGATCTCGGTCTTGTAGCCGTGCTGCTCGGCCCAGCGCAGATACATGCGCTGGAGCTTCTCCGCGAAGTCGGCGGCGTCGACGCCACCGGCCTCCGCGCGGATGTTGACGAGCGCCTCACGCGCGTCGTACTCGCCGGACAGGAGGGTGCGGACCTCCATCTCGTCGAGTGCCTTGCGGACGCCGACCAGCTCGGTCTCGGCCTCCGCGCGGGTGTCCGGGTCGTCCTCCTCCTCGGCCATCTCGAAGAGCACGGCGAGATCGTCGATCCGCCCGCGCAGCGTCTCCGCCTTCCTGACCTCGGCCTGGAGGTGGGAGAGCTTGCTGGTGATCTTCTGCGCCGCATCCGGGTCGTCCCACAGGGAGGGAGCGGCCGCCTGCTCCTCGAGCACGGCGATGTCTGCCCTCAGCTTGTCGAGGTCCAGAACGGCCTCGATCGACTCCATGGTCGAGGAGAGGGACTTGAGCTCTTCGGAAACATCGACGACTGCCACCCCCCCAGCGTAACGGCTCGCCCGAGCACGCCATGCCGGACTCCCGGGCCGGCGACCCTGTCGGCGACGTCGGTGCTGGTCACGCCGGGGGCGGGACGGGGCGGGGGTGCCGGGGCCGGGCGTCCGCCCGGAGGCCAGGGCGGTCGTCCCCGGGAGGCGGGGCAGGTCAGGGGCGGCGGGGCGGTCGGCCGGTGTCGGGGGTCCCGTGCGGAGGCGGAGAGGTCACGGCGTGGCGGGGGCCGAGTTGTTCGAGTCGCGCGGGTCCGCTCCGGCCTCCTCGTCCGAGGTGGCCAGCCAGACGCCCGCGCCGACGGCGGCCAGCAGGGTCACCGCCAGCGCGGCCAGGGTCAGCCGGCGCCGCCGGGCGATCGCGCGGTTGCGGGCCGAGCCGGGGCGGCGGGCGCCGCTGGCGCGGGGCGCGCGGGCCGTGCCGTGAGCGCCTCCGGCCAGCTCGTCCGGGGCCGGCACCCGCATCGACGTATGGGTGTCCCGGTTGGAGTCGGCCGGTTTCGCGCCCGGCACCAGCGGAACGGCGCCGCGCCGCCGCGCGGGCTTCCCGGTGGTCGGCGCCGGACCGGAGGGCCGGGTGTCCTGGCCCTCCCGCTCCGCCGGCTCGGTGTCCGGCTCGTCCACGTCCAGCGGCGGCATCCCCGCCAGCAGGGGAAGCAGCTCCCGCAGCCGCGCCCCGAGCTCCGAGGCCCGCAGCCGCGAGGCCGGCGCCTTGGCCAGGCACTGCACGAGCAGCTGCCACAGCTCGTCGGGGATGCCGGGGAGCGGGACGACCGACTCGGTGACGTGGCGGCGGAGCACCGCCCCGGGATGTCCGCCGCCGAACGGCGTGAAGCCCGCGAGCAGCTCGTACAGGACCGTGGCGAGGGCGTAGATGTCGACCGACGCGCGCGGCGGCAGACCCTCCACGATCTCCGGAGCCAGGTAGTCCGGCGTCCCGATGATCTTCGTGGCTCGGGTGCGGCGCGGGGTGTCGATGAGCTTGGCCACCCCGAAGTCGGTCAGCAGCGCGCGGTGCGAGCCGCCGGGTCCGAGCGGGCCCTGCATGTCCAGCAGGACGTTCTCCGGCTTGACGTCCCGGTGCACGACCCCGGCCGCGTGCGCCGCCGCCAGGCCGTCCGCGACGTCGGCGACGATCGCCACGGCGGCCTCCGGGGCGAGCCTGCGCTCGCGGTCCAGGCGGGTGCGCAGATCCGTACCGCGGACCAGGTCCATGACCAGCGCGAGATCGTTGCCGTCGACCACCAGGTCACGCACCGAGACGACGTGCGGGTGCTCCAGACCGAGCAGCGCCGTCCGCTCCTGCACGAAGCGTCCGACGAGTTCCTGGTCCGAGGAGAGGTCCTCGCGCAGCAGCTTGATGGCGACGGGCCCCTCCGGCCCCTCGCCGAGCCACACCGTGCCGGCGCTGCCCCGGCCGAGGACCTGGTGGGCGGTGTACCGGCTGCCGATCTTCCGTGCCAAGGCTGCTCCTACCGACGCGTGTTGCCGCCAAAGCTACGCGCCCCTGAAGCCGACCTTCACCGGGGATCCGGAAATCACCCGCCGGGTGTCGACAAATCGACAAACCGGCCGGTCGCGCCCAGGGCCGTCGGCAGCGCCGGACTACTGCGGCAGGTCGGACTCGGAACCGCTCAGCTCCTGGAACCAGTCCACCGTGTTGCCGAACCAGTCGGTGAGCTGGTCCCAGTAGCCCTTGCCGCTGCCGATCCAGTCCTGCAGCGGGCTCAGCTCCCAGATCAGCCAGCTCGCGACGAACAGGATGACGATCGTGAACAGGCAGCCCTTCAGGCAGCCGAGACCGGGGATGCGCATCGGGTTGGCGCCGCGCTGCCGGGGCTCGCGCGCGGGGCGTCGCGGCTCCGGCGGCGGGGTGTACCGCTGCGGCTCCGGCTGCCGCGGCCGCTGGGGCCGCTGCTGCGGGGGCGGGGCGTACTGCTGGGGCTGCTGCGCCTGCTGGTACGGCTGCGGCCGGCCGTAGCCGGGGCCGGGCTGGGGCTGCGAGCGGCGCTGCGGCGGCTGCGGCGGCTGCTGCTGCGGCCGGGCGACCTGCCGCTGGGGGCGGCGGCGCAGCGGGTCCTCGCCCGGGTCGAAGTGCTGGACCTGGGTCTGCTCGTTGCGGTCGCGGGCCGCGCGCATCTGGTTCTGCCAGGGGTGCGGGTCGTCGGGGCCGGGCCGGCCCTGGCCGCCCTGTCCCGGCGGTACCGGGGGCATGACGGCGGTCGGGTCGGCGGCGCCGGAGGGACCGCCCGCGCCCGCTCCGGCGTTGGCGCCGGTCTGCGGCAGGACGCTGGTCGCGCCGTTGGGGTCGTACGCGCCCGGGGTGTGCGGCAGCACCTGCGTCGGGTCGGCGGAACCGGGAGTGCCGGGAGTGCCGGGCACGGTCGCGGGCGCCGGGTCGGGCGTGAGGAGCACGCCGACGTTCTCGGCGGCGGAGATCTGCGCGGAGTTCGCGTGCACGCCGATGCCGTCGGCGACGACCCGCAGGCCGCGCGCGAGGTTCTCGGCGCTGGGCCGCTGCTCGGGGTTCTTGCTGAGGCAGCGCTCCATGACCGTCCAGAGCGGGTCCGGGACCGTGGAGGGGCGGCGCGGTTCGGCGCTCAGGTGCTGGTGCAGCACCTCCAGGGCGGAGCCGCCGGAGAACGGCGGATGGCCGGTGACCAGCTCGTACAGCAGGATGCCGGCGCCGTAGACGTCGACGGCGGAGGTCTGCGGGCGGCCCTCGGCGGACTCGGGCGCGATGTACGCGGGCGTGCCGACGAACTCGTGGGTGCGGGTCAGCCCCGGGGAGTCGGCCAGCCGGGCGATGCCGAAGTCGGTCAGCATCGGGTGCAGCTCGCCGCCGCCCTGCTCGAGCAGCACGTTGGCGGGCTTCAGGTCGCGGTGCACCACGCCGTCGGCGTGGCTGGCGGCGAGGGCGTCGGCGATCTGGGCGGTCATGAGAGCGGCGGCGACGGGCGTGAAGGGGCCGTTCTCGCGCAAGTAACGGTGCAGGTCGGGGCCCTCGACGAGGTCCATGACCAGCGCCAGCAGATCGCCCTCGACGACCAGGTCACGGACCCGGACGATGTTGGGGTGGGTCAGCCTGAGCAGGACGGAGCGTTCCCTCAGGAAACGCATCACGACGTCCGCGTCGTTCGCGAGCTCCTCCTTGAGGACCTTGATCGCGACGGTCTCTCCCGGCCGACCGGGCACTGCCGCCTCGCCCCCCGCGGTCCCCCTCCCTCCAGGAGCTCCGGCAGGCTCCGCGCCAGGGGGGACCCCCAGGCGGGCTCGCCAGACGGTGCCCGTGGCGCCGCGTCCGATCGGCTCCTCGAGCAGGTACTTGCTGCCTACCGGCCGCACGTCATGCGCTCCCTGCTGCTTGCTTGACTGGCGTACACCGTGATGCGTCGTGCTCGGAAATGTTCCGCCCCACTGTAATGCCGCAGCACGGGACACCGGCCTGACACCGTCGACGACTTCCTTCCCGGTTCCTTCCCTGCCGCTCGTACGGGGCCCGCGCGGGCCCCGTACGAGCGGCAGGGAACACGTGTGGGGGAAAGACGCCCGACCCGGCCCCTTGGTTGCCGGTGGCCGGACGTGACCGATCTCAAGTGGCGGCGGAACGATCATTCACAGCGCATTGGTCAGGCACTTTTGAGGGCAGAGCCGACCAATCAAGATCATTCGATGCGAGGAGACGGGCGCGTTGTCGGTGGCAGGTGCGAGGATGCGTGCAGTACTGGCCGTACGTGCGCGTGTGGTGGTGGGGGAAGTCCGCGGTGGGGGACCGCGGGGCGGTTCCGTCCTCCGTGCCGCGGGCGCTCGCGCAGAAGGGACCGCTCACGGCGATGCAGATCCGGCTGACCGTGGTAGATCCGCTGGGCCCGCCCTCCCCCGCGCGCGGCCATGTGGTCGTCACCGCCCCCGCCGGTACGGCCCTGGCGGCGGTGGCCGCCGCGCTGGTCTCCGCGGTCTCCGGCGGCGACAGCGCCTCCGGTTCCTCGGGCTCCTCCGGCGCCCCGGTGCTGTACGCCGGTGACCAGCGGCTGGACGCCCAGCGCTGCACGCTCGGCGAGCCTCCGCTGATCGACGGCGCGGTGCTGGCCGTGGGCGCCCCGGGCGAGCCCGAGCCGCATCCCGAGCTGGACGACGCCCCGACCAGGCTCCATGTCGTCGCCGGTCCCGACGCGGGCGGCGTCCATCTGCTGCACGGCGGCGAGATCCGCATCGGCCGTTCGGCCGACGCCGATGTCCCCCTCGACGACCCGGACGTCTCCCGGCTGCACTGCGCGGTGACGGTCGGCCGGGACGGCAGGGTCTCGGTCGCCGACCTCGACTCCACCAACGGCACGACCCTGGACGGCCGGCGGGTGGGCTCCCGCCCGGTCGGTCTGGCACCGGGCGCGCTGCTGCGGATCGGTGAGTCGGCCCTGCGGCTCACCCCGGCCGCGGGGCCGGGGGCGCGGGCATGGACGACGCCGGACGGCGAGGGGCACGTCCGCGTGCCGGAGCCGCCCACGGAATCGTCCGCCGAGCCGCCCCCGGGAGCGGGGTCGGGGTCGGGGTCGGGGTCGGGGACAGAATCGGCGGCCGTGCGTCCGCCGGACGGGCCGGCGCACCACGCCTACGGTTCCGCGACGGCCCGGACCACCGGGGAAACCCCGCCGGTACCCGGCCGGGGCAGCGCCCCGGGGCCCGAGAACCGCGGGACGGGCGGTTCGGACGCGGGCTCGGGTTCGGGCTCCGGTGCCGGCCTCAACTCCGAGACCGGCTTCGGCCACGGCTACGGAAGCACCGGCCGCAACAGCGGAAGTGACAGACGTACGGTCCACGTGGCTTCCCGGGGCGACGTGCCGCGGGTCCCCAAGGGGCGCCGGGTGTCGCAGCCGAGGCCGGCCGACGGCGGGTCCGGCCAGGCGTCCGGGGCGGGGACCGGCACCCACGCGGGCAGCCCCGGTGCACCCACCGGGTCCGGTGCCGACGGCGGGCTCACCGCCTGGCCCGTCGCCCCCGGGGACCGGCCCGCCGACGGCCGCAGGGGCGCGCCGGCACGCGGCACCGATCCGGCCGACGCCGACCTCGCGCCGCAGCCCTCCGGCGGACGCCGGCGCGGCGGGCTTTCGGCGTGGGCACGCCGGCTGGCCGGAGGACGTCCGGAGCAGGAGAGCACCGGACCGGACCTGTACGGCGAGGAGGCGGCCGGCGCCGTCCCGGCCGAACCGGCCGTCGCCACAGCCGGCCCGCCCGAAACCTGGCCCGACCCCGCCACCCTGCTGCTGACCGCCCTCGGCCCCGGCCCCCGCCTGTGGGAGCGCGGGCCCGGCCATCCGGAGGCGCTCGCGATACGCCTCGGCACGGCCGACCGGGCGGTGCCCGGCGGCTCGGGCCTGCTGCCCGCCGTACCGATGACGTCGGGGCTGCGCGAGGTGGGCTCGCTGGGCCTGGCAGGTCCGCGCGAGCGGCTCACCGGGCTGGCCCGCGCGATACTGGCCCAGCTCGCCGCACTGCACTCCCCCGACACGCTCGAGATCGTCCTGATCACCGCCGACCGCTCCCGCACCCTGGAGGAGCGCACCGCGGAATGGGCCTGGCTGGGCTGGCTGCCGCACGTGCGGCCGGGGCACGGGCAGGACTGCCGACTGCTCCTCGCCCACGACCGTGAGCAGGCGGCGGCCCGCGCCAAGGAGCTGCTGCGCCGCCTGGAGGACCACGACCACGCGGCCCGTACCTCCCCCGCCCCGGCCTTCCCGTCCACTTCATCCACCTCGTCCGCCCCGCTCATTCCCGAGCAGCCCCGGGCCTCCGGCGCCGACCGGGGCGCCCCCCGGCAGCCCTCCCGGACCCGGGACGACGGCGTCGGCGCCGGTGACGGTGCGGCGGGCGGCTTCGCCGGGTCGTACACCGTGGTCGTCGTGGACGGTGACCCCGGGGATCCCGAGGTGCGCGACGCGGTGGCGCGGCTGGCGGTGGAGGGACCGCGGGCCGGAATCCACCTGGTGTGTCTCGCCGAGACGGCCGCCGCCTCGGCCTCGTCCCCGGTGACGGAGACGTACGAGGCGGCCTGCGCGGTGACGCCCGCGTTCCGGGAGTGCGGTGCCGTCGCCCTGCTCAGCGGGGACGTGGCGACCACTCTGCGGCTGCTGCGGGTGGCCGCCACCGGCTCGGGGGCGGCGCCGGGTCCGGTCGGCCACGGCACGGTGGCCACGGTCGACGCGGTCTCCCCCGCGTGGGCCGAGCGGTTCGCGCGGGCCCTGGCACCGTTGCGCACGGCGGGTGCCCCCGGTACGCGGCACGCGCGCGTGTCGGCGCCGCTGCCCCAGTCGGCGCGGCTGCTGGACGAGTTGGGCCTGGCCCGCGCCACCCCGGCCTCGCTGATGGCCCGTTGGGCGGACTCGGCCGACGACAAGGAGCGGCTCGGCGGCCGGGTGTACGCGGTGCTGGGTGCCGGGCCGCGCGGCCCGGTGTCCGCCGACCTCGTGGCCGACGGGCCGCATCTGCTGGTGGAGGGCCCGTCCGGCAGCGGCCGTACGGAACTGCTCCGGGCCGTCGTCGCCTCCCTGGCCGCGGCCGAACGGCCGGACCGGCTGGGCATCGTGCTGGTGGACGGCCGCGCCGGCACCACGGGCGGCGGACAGGGCGGCGGACAGCACGGCGGCGGACAGGGCGACGGACTGCGCGTGTGTACGGACGTACCGCACGTCACCACGCATCTCAGCGCCAACGACCCGGTGCGGATGCGGGAGTTCGCCCAGTCGCTGAGCGCCGAGCTGAAGCGTCGTGCCGAACTGCTCGGCCGGTCGGACTTCGTGGAGTGGCACACCGGGTGCGAACTGTCGGACCGTATGGTCGCCCAGCGCACGGCCGCGCCCCGCGGCCCCGCGACCGCCGGCGGCGGCGAGCACCTTGGGGACCTGGATTCCCTGCCCACTGGTTCCACCCTGCGGCTGCGGCCCGGCGCCGCCCGGCGCAGGGCCGAGGCCCCGCCGCCGTTGCCCCGGCTGGTGGTGGTCGTGGACGACCTGGACGCGCTGGTCTCCCCCGCGCTCGGTTCACCGGGGCGGCCCGCCGCCGGGTCGGTGCTGCGGGCACTGGAGGCGGTGGCGCGGGAGGGGGAGCGGCTGGGCGTGCACCTGGTGTCGGCCACCGGCCCCTGCGCCCGTACGGCGGAGACCGAGCCGGTGCGCCGCGCGTCCCTGCGCGTGACGCTCGACGCGCCGGCGTCGGGCCGTGGGCCCGCCTCCTCGTTCGAGTTGAACCAGGAGAGCGGGGGCGAACCGGCGCCGGGCCGGGGGCGACTGGCCCACGCGGACGGCCGGGTGACCGTGTTCCAGGGCGGGCGGGTGACCGGACGTATCCCGCGCACCGCGACGCTGCGGCCCACGGTCGTGCCGCTGGAGTGGCACCGCATGGGCGATCCGCCGGCCCGCCGTCCGGTCAGGGAACTCGGCAACGGTCCGACCGACCTCGCACTGCTCGCCAGCGCGCTGGAACGCGCGGCCCGCGAGGTCGCGGCCACCGAGGTGCCCTCGCTGCTGTGACCCCGGCCCGGGCGCCAGTACTCATCCTCGAGTTCCAGCCTGCGCCTACGTCCCCGCCTCGCCGTCGGCACACCCCTGATGACCAGGGAATGGTGCGACAAGCGTGAGAACCCGAGGACCGGCAGGGGGTCACAGTTCAAAGAACGGCGCCAGGCCGCTGCTGCCCGGGAGGTCGGGTCTCAGCGTGGGCTGCCCGGGAGGTCGGGTCTCAGCGTGGCGTGAGTCGGGCTATCGTTCCGGTCTCCAGGGCCGTCCAGACCGCGCCGTCCGGTCCTTGCACGATTCCGTGTGGTTCGGAGGACGGGCTGGGGAGGTCGTGCTCGTCGATTCGGCCGTCGGGGGTGATCCGGCCGACGCGGTTGGCGCCCCATTCGGTGAACCAGCAGTCTCCGTCGGTGCCGGTGGTGATCGCGTGGGGACGTGAGCCGCGATCGGGCAGGGCGAACTCGTCGATCCTCCCGTCCGGGGCGATCCGTCCGATCTGGCCCGCGCCGATCTCAACGAACCACATGGCGCCATCGGCACCCGCGGTGATGCCGACGGGAGCGGCGGCGGGGGTGGGGAGCGGATGGACGGAGATGTCGCCGTCGAGTCCGATCGTGCCGATCGCGTTGGCCTGGTTCATCGTGAACCAGAGCCTGTCGCCGGGGCCGGTGGCGATGGCCGAGGGGAAGGCTCCCGACAGCGGGAGCGGGAATTCGGTGACCCGACCGCTGGTCGTGATGCGGCCGATGCGGTCGGCACTGGCCTCGGTGAACCAGAGTGCGTCATCGGGCCCGGTCGTGATCCCGAACGGTCCGGCGTCCGGTGTCGGCAGTGGGAACGATTCGGCGTCTCCGGTCGTGGTGATGCGGCCGATCCGATGAGCGCGGAATTCGGTGAACCACAGGGCGTCATCGGGTCCGGAGGTAATGATCGACGGTCCGGTGGAAGCGGGTTCGAGCTGGTAGGAGGTGACGTCGCCGCCGGGGGTGATCCGGCCGATCCGTCCGTGGTGGACCATCGTGAACCACAGCGCGCCGTCGGCACCGCAGGTGATTCCGTAGGGCCCGGCGTCCCTGGCGGACACGGGGAACTCCGCGATCGACACGGTCGGACGACGCGACACGGGGCAGGACCCTTCGTAGGGGCGCAGTGGAGGTCAACGACTGCGCATGCTATCCGGCCCGCTGCGGTGACCGCCTCTGGTTAAGACCGTCTCATCCAGTGACGGCGGCGCCGGCACGTCCTCGGCGACACCGACAACCCTCACCATGCGAGCTCCCCGGGCTCCTCCCCTGCCCGGGGAGAGCGCGCAATGCCTCGGCCGCCACGGCCCTCGCACCAGCCCCAGCAACAACACCCGCGCCCACTAAGCGAGTTGGGGGCGTATAACCCAATCGGACGGGCCGCTCCGAACTCCTCCGCCCCGGAGAGTCACGACGCGGTCACGATCCCGGACTTGACACGAGACGCACTCTTGCCGCCCGCGACCTCACGGGCGTACACCAGAGCGCACGGGACAGCGCTCGACGTTCGACGAGGTACGAAGAACGGGGCAGTGATGCGCAGGACGAGCAGGATCATCCGGGCACACAGGTCGTCCGGCACACCCACGGCAACGGCAACTCCCCGCACCCGCACGGCCGTCAGGGCGGCGGCCGCCGTCGTCGCGGGCGTGCTCGCGGTCTCGCTCACCGCGTGCGGGGGCGACGACGACGGCAACGACGCGTCGGGCGGCGGTGCCGACGAGACCGCCTCCACCGTCACCCTGCCCGAGCTCGACGGCCAGAGCCTCGAGGTCGCCGCCGTGTGGACCGGCACCGAACAGGCCAACTTCAAGAAGGTCCTCGCGGAGTTCGAGAAGCGCACCGGCGCGAAGGTGACGTTCGTTCCCGCCCAGGACCCCATCGTCAACTTCCTCGGTTCGAAGATCGCGGGCGGCGCCCCGCCCGACGTGGCGCTGCTGCCGCAGCCGGGCGCCATCAAGCAGGCCGTGGAGAAGGGCTGGGCCAAGCCGCTGGGCGCCGAGGCGCAGGCGGAGCTCAAGAAGAACTACTCGCAGGGCTGGCAGGACATCGGCTCGGTCGACGGCACACCGTACGGCGTCTACTACAAGGCCGCCAACAAGTCGCTGATCTGGTACAACGCCCAGGTCTTCGAGAACGCGGGCGCGAGCGAGCCGACGACCTGGCAGGACCTGCTCGCCGCGGCACAGACGGTCTACGACTCCGGTGTCACCCCGTTCTCGGTCGGCGGCGCCGACGGCTGGACGCTCACCGACTGGTTCGAGAACATCTACCTCTCCCAGGCGGGCCCGGAGAAGTACGACCGGCTCGCCGCGCACGAGATCAAGTGGACGGACCCGTCCGTGAAGGACGCGCTGACCACGCTGGCGGAGATCTGGGGCAAGCCGGACTACCTCGCGGGCGGCCCGGACGGCGCGCTGCAGACCGAGTTCCCGGCCTCCGTGACGCAGACCTTCACCGGCGGCGACCAGCCCAAGGCGGGCATGGTCTACGAGGGCGACTTCGTCCAGGTCAACATCGGCGAGACCGAGGCGGAGGTCGGCACGGACGCGAAGGTGTTCCCGTTCCCCGCGGTCGGTGACAGCCCGCCCGTGGTCTCCGGCGGCGACGCGGCCGTGATCCTCGAGGACTCGAAGGCGGCACAGGCGCTGGCGACGTTCCTCGCCTCCCCGGACGCCGCCGGCGTCCAGGCGAAGCTGGGCGGCTACCTCTCGCCGAACAAGAACGTGCCGAACTCGGCGTACCCGAACGAGGTGCAGCAGAAGATGGCCCAGGCGCTCGTCGACGCCGGGGACGACTTCCGCTTCGACATGTCCGACCAGGCCCCGCAGGCCTTCGGCGGCACCCCCGGCAAGGGCGAGTGGAAGGCGCTCCAGGACTTCCTGAAGAACCCGAAGGACATCGCGGGCACCCAGCGGCAGCTGGAGGCCGACGCGGCCGCGGCGTACGGGAACTGAGCCGGCGATGGCGTCGGACACGGCGGCGGGGCCCTCCGCGGCCCCTGCCGCTCCCCAGCCGCGCAGGAGCGTCACCGGCACCCGCGCAACCGTGGCGGCGCTGTTCCTGCTGCCCGCGCTGCTGCTGCTCGGTGCGCTCGTGGTCTACCCGATCGGGTACTCCGTCGTCCGCAGCTTCCACGACCAGTCCGGTGACGGATTCGCCGGGCTCGACAACTACCGGGCCCTGTTCACCGACGACGGCATCCGCGCCGCTCTGAAGAACAACGTCGTCTGGGTGGTGTTCGCCCCGACGGTCGCCACCGCGCTCGGCCTGGTCTTCGCGGTGCTGACCGAACGGATCCGCTGGGGAACGGCGTTCAAACTGGTCGTCTTCATGCCGATGGCGATCTCGATGCTGGCGGCGGGCATCATCTTCCGCCTGGTGTACGACCAGGACCCGGACAAGGGCGTGGCGAACGCGGTGTGGGTGGGCGTGCACGACACCTTCGCCGAGTCGTCGGCGTACCCGAAGGCCCACCCCGGCCGTGAGTCGCCGCTGGAGGCGGCCGGCGGGGGCGCCTTCGTCACCAGGGGGACGGTGAGCGTCGGCGAGACCGTCGCACTGCCGCTGCTCGGTGTCGCCCCGGCCCTGATCCCGGACGACGCCGAGCGGGCGGCGGCGCCGAAGCCGGAGGCGGACCGGATCACCGGCACGACCTGGCAGGACTTCACCCGTGGCAAGGGCGTCGGCACACTCAACGGCGTCGACGCGGACGAGCTGGGCTATCCCGGCATGAGGATCGAGGCGGTCCGGGACGGCACGGTGGTGGAGACGGCCACGGCGGGCGCCGACGGCACGTTCTCCCTGTCGGCGAAGGCGGACGGCGCGCGGCTCCGGCTGCCGGCGAGCAACTTCCAGGAGCCGTACAACGGGCTGGACTGGCTGGGCCCGTCGCTGGTCACGCCGGCCGTCATCGGCTCGTACATCTGGATGTGGGCGGGCTTCGCGATGGTGCTGATCGCGGCCGGGCTCGCGGGCATGCCGCGGGAGCTGCTGGAGGCCGCGCGGGTCGACGGCGCCAACGAGTGGCAGGTGTTCCGGCGGATCACGGTGCCGATGCTGGCGCCGGTGCTCGCGGTGGTCGCCGTCACCCTGATGATCAATGTGCTCAAGGTGTTCGACCTGGTGTTCATCATCGCGCCCGGCTCCTCCCAGGACGACGCGAACGTTCTCGCGCTGGAGCTGTACCGCAAGGGCTTCTCCGAGGACCAGCCGGGCATCGCCAGCGCGATCGCGGTGTTCCTGCTGCTTCTGGTGATCCCGGTGATGTGGTTCAACGTGCGGCGGCTGAGGCGGGAGGTACGGCGATGAGCGCGGACGCCGGCAGTGTCCCCGAGGCGGCCGCGCCGCCCGTCAGCGCCGTCAAGGCCGAGCGGTCACTGGGTTCGAGGCTCAGCGGGTGGGTGAGCGGCGGACTGGTCCGCGTCTTCCTGGTCGTCGTCGGCCTGTTCTGGCTGGTCCCGACGATCGGTCTGCTGCTGGCCAGCCTGCGCACCTCGCAGGACATGGCCGCCGACGGCTGGTGGACGGTGTTCACCGAGCCGTCGCAGCTCACCTTCGGCGCCTACGAGACCCTGCTGGAGAACGACGACATCACCGGCTCCCTGCTGAACACGGTGTACATCACCGTCCCGGCGACGGTGCTGGTGGTGGTGATCGGCTCGCTCGCCGGATACGCCTTCGCCTGGATGGAGTTCCCGGGCCGGGACTGGTGGTTCCTCGGCGTGGTGGGGCTGTTGGTGGTGCCGGTGCAGGTGGCCCTGATCCCGATCGCCGAACTCTTCGGCACCATCGGCGTCTTCGGCTCGATCGTCGGCGTGGTCCTCTTCCACGTCGGCTTCGGCCTGCCGTTCGCCGTGTTCCTGCTGCGCAACTTCTTCGCGGAGATCCCGAAGGAGCTGCTGGAGGCGGCCCGGCTGGACGGCGCCGGCGAACTGCGGCTGTTCACACGGGTGGTGATGCCGCTGGGCGGGCCGGCGATCGCCTCGCTCGGCATCTTCCAGTTCCTGTGGGTGTGGAACGACATGCTGGTCGCGCTGATCTTCACGGACTCCGGGAACCAGCCGATCACGGTCGCGCTGCAGACGCAGGTACGGCAGTTCGGCAACAACGTCGACGTGCTGGCGCCGGGCGCGTTCATCTCGATGGTGATCCCGCTGGCCGTGTTCTTCGCCTTCCAGCGGCAGTTCGTCTCCGGCGTGATGGCGGGCGCGGTGAAGTGACGTACGGCCCACGGGCCCCGGAGCGCAAGGTGCGGTGCGCGCCGGGGCCCGGAGCGGAGCCGGAAACCGGGGCGGAGCCGGGGCCGTGGACTACTCGACGACGATCTCGACCGGGATGTTGCCGCGGGTGGCGTTGGAGTAGGGGCAGACCTGGTGGGCCTGCTCGACCAGCTTGCGTCCGGTCTCCTGGTCCACGGAGTCGGGCAGCTCGACACGCAGCGTCACGGCGAGCGCGAAGCCCTCGCCCTCCTTGCCGATGCCGACCTCGGCGGTCACCGCGGCCTCGCTGACGTCCACCTTCGCGGCCCGGCCGACCAGGCCGAGGGCGCTGCCGAAGCAGGCCGCGTAACCGGCGGCGAACAGCTGCTCCGGGTTGGTGCCCTCGCCGTTGCCGCCCAGCTCCACGGGGGCGCTGAGGCCGAGGTCCAGCTTGCCGTCGGAGGTGACGGCGCGGCCGTCGCGGCCGTGGGTGGCGGTGGCGACAGCGGTGTAGAGCGCGTCCATGGGAACCCTTCCCTCTCGAGTGGTGGTCGTACGGGGGCCGGTCCGTCGGTGGCCCGGACCTCCGCACGACCACAAGCAAAGCACGCAATTGAATTGCACGCAACTGAATGGCTCGAAAGAGCTACCCTGGAGCCATGACACCGACCCCGAACCCCGGACCGGCCCCGGAGTCGGCCGCCCCGTCGTCACCCGGGTCCGCCGGCGACTGGCTCCGGCTCGACCAGCAGATCTGCTTCTCCCTGCAGTCCGCCTCACGCGCCTTCAACGGCGTGTACCGCGTGGTCCTCAAGGACCTCGGCCTGACCTACCCGCAGTACCTGGTGATGCTGGTCCTCTGGGAGCACGGCGCGCTGCCCGTCAAGACGCTCGGCGAGCACCTGCGGCTCGACTCCGGGACACTGTCCCCGCTGCTCAAACGGCTGGAGGCGGCCGGTCTGGTCCGCAGGGAGCGCAGTGCGCGCGACGAGCGCTCGGTGGAGGTGCGGCCCACCGAGGAGGGTGCCGCGCTGCGCGGGCGGGCCCTCGACGTCCCGCACCGGATCGCCGCCGCGACCGGCTTCGGGCTCGACGAGATCGAGGATCTGAGGACCCGTCTGGACCGGCTCACCAGCGCACTGGACACGGCGGCGGCGAACGGAGCCTAGGATCCTGACGGACGGCGGAGACCGGAGGCACGGTGGAGACCGACCACCCACCGCACCGCCACGGGGCCAACGACGAGGGGACGGCCGCACATGACCTGGTTGATCACCGGCGGCGCCGGTTACATCGGGGCGCACGTCGTGCGCGCGATGACCGAGGCGGGGGAACGGACGGTCGTGTACGACGACCTGTCCACCGGCATCCCCGACCGTGTGCCGGACGGCGTACCGCTGGTGGTCGGCTCGGTCCTGGACGGCGAGCGGGTGGCGCGCGCCCTCGCCGACCACGAGGTCACCGGCGTCGTGCACCTGGCGGCGAAGAAGCAGGTCGGCGAGTCGGTGGAACTGCCCCTGCACTACTACCGGGAGAACGTCGAGGGCCTGCGCGTCCTGCTGGAGGCGGTGACGGCGGCGGGCACGGCGTCGTCCTTCGTGTTCTCGTCGTCGGCGGCGGTGTACGGCACGCCGCCCTCCGGCGCCGGGCTGGTCACCGAGGACACCCCCTGCCTGCCGATGTCCCCGTACGGTGAGACGAAGCTGGCCGGCGAGTGGCTGGTCCGCGCGACGGGCCGGGCGACAGGCCTGTCCACGGCCTCCCTGCGCTACTTCAACGTGGCGGGCGCAGCCCGTCCGGAACTCGCCGACACGGGCGTCCACAACCTCGTCCCCATGGTCTTCGAGAAGCTGACCGGGAACGAGTCCCCGCGGGTGTTCGGCGACGACTATCCGACCCCGGACGGCACCTGCGTCCGCGACTACATCCACGTCGTCGACCTGGCCGAGGCCCACGTGGCCGCGGCGCGCGCCCTGCACGCCGCACCCGGCCGGGACCTCACCCTCAACATCGGCCGCGGCGAGGGCGTCTCGGTGAAGGGCATGATCGACCGCATCAACGCCCTCACCGGCCACGACCTCCCGCCCACGATCGCCCCCCGCCGCCCCGGCGACCCGGCGAGTGTCGTCGCCTCCTCCGACCGCGCCGCCACCGAACTCGGCTGGAAGGCCCGCCACGGCGTCGACGACATGATCACCTCGGCCTGGTCGGGCTGGCAGCGCCTGCGCCCCGGGGCCTGACCACGTCCTGTCCTACAGCGCCTCGAGCGCCGCGGTGGTCGCCCTTGCCAGGGCTGCCAGGTAACCCTTCGGGAGTTTCGGGTTGCGGATGACCACCGAGCGCCAGTACAGCGGGCCCGAGATCAGGTCGAGGGCCAGGGCGTGGTCGACGCCGGGGCGTACCTCGCCGCGCTCCTGGGCCGCGGTGACGACGCCCTTGGCGACCCCGTCCTGGCCCTCCCGCAGCGCCTTCTGCAGCGCCTCGGCGATGTCGGGGTTGCGGGCGGCCTCGGCCTGGAGGTCGGGGAGGATCTGCGAGGCGACGGGGTGGCGCAGGGCGCGCGAGGTGACCTCGTACAGCAGCCGCAGGTCGCCCTCCAGGGAGCCGGTGTCCGGCGCGGGCAGGCCCTGCACGGCGATCGCCGAGACCAGGTCCAGGACCAGGTGCAGTTTGGAGCGCCAGCGGCGGTACACGGCGGTCTTGCCGACGCCCGCGCGGCGCGCGATGCCCTCGATGGACATCCGCGCGTAGCCGACGGCCGCGAGTTCCTCGAAGACGGCCGCCCGGATCGCCTCCGTCACGTCCTCCCGCAGTACGGCCGCCCCGGCGGGAGCCCTGCGGCGCGGAGGCGGCTGGGGCTCCTCGGCGTTCGTCGTCATGCGGACCAGCATAGGGCGCGACGACGATACGGACCCGTTCTGACGACGGCACGTACACCGATCCGGCACGGACAGGCACGGGAGCGGACCCGCCCCGGACCTGGACCGGACCTGGCCGGGGCCGGAGGGGACGGGCCGGACCCTGGGCCGGGACGACGAAACGGTTGCGTTCCGACGTACGTTCGGCCTACGCTCGCGTTGCGACGATACGGTGCCGTCCCGACGTAAGTGAACGCGCGACGACGCGCGGGAAACGCCGGGCGAAACCCGGCACCGCACCACCCCGCCGTCACCCCCACCCCCCTAGCGAAAGCAGCGGATGTGAGTCAGGTCCTCCACACACCGCCTCCCGCACCGGTCCCCCCGGCCGCCGAGGACGACCTCCCCGCCCTCGCCGCCCGCCACGGCCTCACGGTCAGCGGTGCCCGCCCCACCCTGCCCGCCTACGTCCGCGAGCTGTGGGCGCGCCGGCACTTCATCCTCGCCTTCTCCCGGGCGAAGCTGACCGCGCAGTACAGCCAGGCCAAGCTCGGCCAGCTGTGGCAGGTGGCCACGCCGCTGCTGAACGCGGCCGTGTAC